>CAMWSA010000258.1 GCA_947176785.1 uncultured Lachnospiraceae bacterium | reverse complement strand
GGCTACCACAGGCAAAAGTATTGCGATTCCTGCCATCTTGAAGGTTGGAAAAGGGGCGCTGGACAATATCGGCAGCTACCTGAAGGAAGAGAATTTTAAGAATGCAGTGATCTATTTTGGCAACGGCCTGATCGAACTGTTCGGCATAAAGGTCATGGACTCCCTGAAGGAGGCCGGTATTGAGGTACTGGAATACCGGGAGATCGACACCGTGTGCATAGACGATATTGTGGAGATGGCCTTCACCTTGCCAAACAGGGTGCAGACAATCATCGCCATCGGCGGCGGCAAGGTGATTGATGCGGGAAAGTATGCGGCTTTTTTGCGTAATCTTCCCTTCATCAGTGTGCCCACCTCCAGTTCCAGCGACGGTTTTTCCAGTGCCAGCGCCTCCCTGCTTGTGGAGGGCAGACGCACTTCCGTGCCGGCCAGGCTGGCCCACGGCATTATCGTGGATACGGAAGTAATCCGGACGGCACCGGAGCGTTTCATCTATTCGGGGATTGGGGATATGGTGTCCAAGATCACCGCCCTTTACGACTGGTTGTTTGAGGCCCGGGCAGGCTATGCCCAGGTCAACGACTTTGCGGTCATGATTGCGAAAAAGGCGGTGAACAGTTTTGTGCGGACGCCTTTTCAGAGCATTCAGGAAGAATTGTTTTTAAAGGAACTGCTGGATTCCCTGGCCATGAGCGGCATCGCCAACGAGATTGCGGGCAGCAGTGCCCCCACCAGCGGCAGTGAGCATCTGATTTCCCATGCGCTGGATAAGCTGTTGGAACATCCCCAGCTCCACGGCATTCAGGTTGGGATAGCCACCTATCTGATGGCAAGGGTGCAGGATCACCGTTTTGTGAGAGTCAACACGATATTTACGGACACGGGTTTCTGGAAATATGTGGAGACCCTGGGCATGAAAAGGGAAGATTTCTCCAAGGCTATTGATTTGGCACCTTCCATCAAGCCTCACAGGCATACTTACCTGCACGAGGAGTCCTACAGGGAGGCGGCGAAGCGCCTGTTGGAGGAAGATGAGATGCTGGGCAGGGTATTATACTGAGAACGTTAAGGTTTTCCGTAGCCTGCATGGCATATGCCGTATAATCGGGCAGTATATGCTATGCGGCGAGGCGGGTTTTATCGTTCATGAATAGGGGATAAAACAGATTGTGATTAATTAGGAGGTGTTGGCTCTGAAACTGGTCAAAAATGTATTTTATGTATTTTGTGTATTGGTGATCCTGCTCTGTGCCCTGGTGGTGTGGGCCGCTTTTTCTCCCACGGCCACGGAGCGGCTGGCGGGTATTCTGTATGGGGACAATCGGGATCAGGGTATAGTGGATGTGGTTGACAATACGAATCCCGGGCAGCCGGGGGGCAATGAGGATAACCAACCGGGAGGGGTCACGCCCCAGGAGACTCCGGAGCCCACTACAGCGCCGGTTCAGGTCAGCCCGGAACCCACCATAGCGCCGCCCCAGATGGACGGCCCCCTGATCTGGGAACCCAAGGATACCCCTCAGCCCGTGCAGACCCAGTCGCCCAATCCCGTTCCGGATTTTGATCCCAATGGCATGGTGATCAATATTTATGTGGCAAAGAACGGCAACGAGGCGGGGTCGGCGGCCAGCTATGTGATTCCTTCCAGTGACTCCGTGGAGGCCCCCAAGGATCTGGCCGACAAGACCGGGTATACGCCGGTGACGGATGATACTACGGAGCTGAAAAAGGAGGAGGCGGATAAGCTGCTGACGGAGCTGACGCTGGGGGAGACCGGCACGGCGCTGTATTTTGACAGCCTTTTCTATCCTTATTATTATCTGCTGGACGAGACGGGCCAGGCCATATATCGGCAGATCTATGCCAATGCCAACGCCCTGAACACCACCTTTATGCCCTGCCAGGATATCACGGTAAACGCGCTTAAAACCGTTTTTGAAGCGGTGTACAATGACCATCCGGAACTGTTCTGGCTGGAGACCGGTTACAGCTGTAAGTACAGCCGCAGCGGGAAATGCATAGAGATCACACTGAAGTTCAGTGTCACGGAGGAGGAGATGCCCGATTTCAGATCCACCTTCGAAACCCAGGCCAACAGGATACTGTATCAGGCATGGGGACTTCCCGACGATTACGAGAGGGAGAAGTATATCCATAACAGACTGCTGGAACTGGTGGAATATCAGAGCGGCGCGCCCATGAGCCAGAGCGCTTACAGCGCACTGGTAAACGGTAAGACGGTCTGTGCGGGTTATGCCAGGGCTTTCCAGTATCTGATGCATCAGCTGGGAATTCCCTGCTATTACTGTACAGGGTATTCCGGTGAAAACCACGCATGGAATATCATCTATCTCTATGGGGAGTATTACAATGTAGATTTGACGTGGGACGATACGCAGCCTCCCACCTACAGCTATTTTAATAAGACGGATAAGGACTTTGCGGCCACCCATGTGCGCAGAAGCCTGGCGCAGAAGCTGCCGGCGTGTGAGGGTACCAGCTATCGGAATCTGGAGCCGGAGCCGGTCAGTGCCTCGCCTTCCCCGTCCCCTTCGCCCAGGGCGACGCCGACGCCGACCAGCGCTCCGGACACTCCTGTCATTTCAGACGAGTTGGAGGCATATTACAAAGAATGCGGCCAGCAGATTATTAACAATGGGCTGGGGAGTTCCAGCTTTGTCAAGGAAATTGACGCCGATTTATGGGAGGAATTGTGGACCGCATACAATAACGGCAATATCTCGGACAGTTTTCTGGTCAGGGCCTTGAACCGTCTGGGAGGGAATTCCTGCAGTGTGCAGATACTTTGCCAGCAGGCGGCGGATGGAAAGTATCGTCTGACCCATACAGTCAATATGCAGTAAACAGATGCATACATTTCATAAACAATGAAAAAGCATTCCGGAGGATGAAACCTCCGGGGTGCTTTTTTTATCTTTATCCGGTCTGCCGACTGCGTATTGGTCAGGCAGACCTGCCTGTCTAAGATCCCGCCGGACACGGGGGTCAGAACGGGGTATCGGGCATAGTACCATATGCGAGAGAAAGGATTTTTTCGGTGAAAGAAACAGGCATATCTTACTTGTCCCATCATATATTGAGATAGGGACACACAGGTTTGAGGTGCAGTATCGCAGGCACAGTCAGCGATATGCAGGCATAGGAAAGGTTTGGATGTGGGACATCCAAATACTGATTGGTGCAGTATCGCAGGCACAGGGAAAGCTTAGATGCGGGACATCCGATACTGATTAACAAAACAACACAGGCACAGCAGGGGCTTGGTTTAGGCCGGACTCCGGTTATGCAGGAAAGAGGTAAAGATGAACACGAATCTGACAGAGATTTTTCCCGCGGCGTACAGGATCTATTTCAAGACGGCTGAAAGGCGGTCTGAGCGGGTCAGCGAGATCCGGCTGCGGATTCTGCGCCCGGCTATTCTGATGGAGGGCGGCAGGGAGGTTTTCCTGAGAGAGGACGGGGCCTATACGGAGCAGATGGAGCAGGCATGGCATCCTGACAGACAGGCCCTGGCGGAGATTGTCAGCCATCTGTGCCAGTATTCCATGTATGCCTATGAAGATGAACTGCGGCAGGGTTATATCACAATTGAGGGTGGTCACAGGGTGGGCATCGTGGGACAGGCGGTGCAGGAAAGTGTCGGCAGTATCCGCACCATCAAGCATATCTCGGCTATCAATATAAGGATTGCCCACCAGATCCTGGGAGCGGCGAATTCGGTGCTGCCCTATGTTTATAGAAAGGGAAGCATGCGGAACACGCTGATCGTATCCCCGCCGGGCTGTGGCAAGACCACATTGCTGCGAGACCTGGTGAGGCAGATTTCCGGGGGCAATGCCTATGGGCCTGCCCGGACGGTGGGAGTGGTGGACGAGCGCTCGGAGATCGCGGGCTGTTATATGGGACAGCCCCAGAATGATCTGGGTCCCCGCAGCGATGTATTGGATGCCTGTCCCAAGGCCCTGGGCATGATGATGCTGCTGCGCAGCATGTCCCCGGCAGTGCTGGCGGTGGATGAACTGGGCAGTGGGGAGGAGATCCGCGCGGTGCGCATGGCGGCCTCCTGCGGTGTCAGTCTGGTGACCACCATACACGGTATGGACATGCAGGATGTGCAGGGCAAGCCGGGTATGGAGGCGCTGCTGGCGGAGGGTATTTTCACCTGCATGCTGGTGCTGCGGCGGGACAGGCAGGGGCGCTGCCGTGTGGGACAGGTGCTGCATCGCAGGCAGCTAGACGGCATCTGGGAGGAGGTGGCGGGGGATGGTCCGGCTGGCGGGATTTAGCATGATTGGATTAAGCTGCAGCGGGCTGGGATTATGGTATGCCTTGAACCTGCGGCAGCGTCTGCAGCATCTCCATACGATGAACCGAATTATAGAACTGCTGATCAGCTTGCTGCAATATGGGAAAAGCACCCTGCCGGAATGCTGCTGTCAGCTGGCAGGCCAGGTGGAGGAACCTTACAGGCAGGCTTTTGCCCAGGTGTACCGGGAAATGGCTAAGAGTCGGGGAAACAGCTTTTCAGAGGTGTATGGCAGGATTATGGGGGAGGCGCTGCGGCAGCTTCCGCTGAAAGAACAGGACAGGCAGCTTTTCCTGCAATGTGTACTGGAGCAGGGCGGCGGTGACGGCGAGGCGAGAGTGCGGCTGATTCGGCGGCAGCAGGAACTGCTCAGGGAGCGCATAGCCAGGCTGGAAGCGGAGAGCAGGGAAAAGAGCCGCATGGCAGTGGGATTGGGCACCCTGACGGGGCTGCTGATTATCATTATTTTGTTGTAGATGCATGCGACAGGGGCGGATAAGCTCCCATTACCGATCGACACAATACCGCAGGCGGAGCCGGCGGTAAGCAGGGACAGGGTAAATTTGAAAGGTATACTTTTGAATACTGATTAACGCAATAACATGGGCATGGCCCGCGTTATGCAGAAAGAGGAAAAGCATGGGTGTGAGTCTGATCTTTAAAATTGCGGCAGTGGGAATATTGGTTACCATATTGAGCCAGGTGCTCAAACACAGCGGCCGGGAGGAACATGCTTTTCTGATCAGTCTGGCGGGGCTGATCCTGGTGCTTACCTGGATTGTGCCCTATATTTATGACTTGTTTACCACGATACAGACGTTGTTTGATCTGACATAACGGGGGAAGGGGACATGTCCGAGCTTATCAAAATAGGCATTTTGGGAATCCTGGGGGTAATGGTGGCGTTACAATTCAGGGCCACCAGGCCGGAGTATGGGATCTATATGGGTCTGGTGATCAGCGTCCTGATATTCGCGTATGCGGTGCGGCAGTTTTCGGCAGTCCTGGGGCAGTTTACGTTGATCCGGCAGTTTTTGGGAAACAGTCAGAGCTATCTGGCGATCTTGCTGAAAATTACGGGTGTTACATATATTTGTGAATTCAGCGCGGGGATATGCAAGGATGCGGGTTACGGGGCGGTGGCGGAGCAGATTGAGATACTGGGCAAGCTGTCAGTGATGTTCGCCGGACTGCCCATTTTGCTGGCAGTGATGGAGCAGATACAGACCTTTATGCGTTAATGTGTTCCCACATGGCCCGCCGGCCGTGGGCGCGATGGGGAATTCAGACAGGGGGAGGCCGATGGAGGGATTGTCGATTGATATGTTCTGGGAGGAATACGGGCTGGACCAGCTGCAGCAGGGGCTGGCCAATCTGTTTCCGGGAAATGAATTCTCCCTGCGCCAGGTGCTGGCTCAGATTATGCAGGGGGATGTACTGGGGGCGTTTCGGGATATTGTAAATGCCATGCTGGGTGATATAGGAG
>CAMWSA010000257.1 GCA_947176785.1 uncultured Lachnospiraceae bacterium | reverse complement strand
GGATGAGAATGAGATCATGTTGTCGGAGTGGATGCTGGAGAAATTAGGAATCGAACAGGCTGAGATTGGAATGGCAGTTCCAATTCGTTTTACAACATTGGCTGGCGAAACAAAGGAGCAGGATTTTATCCTTACTGGCTATTATAAAGATTATATTTATACACCCGGTTCTATTCCGAACAGCGGAAATACAATGTCAGCAAACCAGTTTTACATTAATCAAGGAAGCAGCCGGAGGGCAGCAGGAAATATTGTGGTATCGGAGGAATTTGCAGAAACCTATGGAACAAGTGAAGGTTTTATGGCAAGCTGGCTGATTGATGACAGGCTGGATGCAGGCGAAGCATTGGAGCTCATGTATCAGGCAATCGGAAAGCACGGGGTTACGGTTATCGGCTTGACAAAAGATCTGGCAAGATCTCTTTCTGCAGCAATGCTTCCGCTTGCCTGCATCATTTTGATTATGATAAGTGGTTATCTCCTGATCTATAATGTGGTGAGCATTTCTGTATTACAGGAGATGCATATGTATGGACAGTTAAAAACTTTGGGAGCAACTACGAGACAGCTCCGGAGCATTGTCAGGAAACAGGCGAATCTTGTAGCGTTGCTTGGAATCCCCCTGGGGATGATCGTTGGCACTGTCTTTGCCGTTATTGTGATACCCGGATTTTTGCAGGGAATCATGGAAGGGAACGGATATGGAGATGCGCTGAGTTTTGAAGTGAAAATTTCTCCGCTTATTTATCTTTTCACTGCTGTTTTTGCCTATTTAACGGTAAGCGTCAGTTGTAGAAAGCCATCCGGGATGGCCGCAAAGGTTTCTCCGGTAGAGGCATTGAAGCTTGTAGAGGGAATGGATACGGTAAAAGAGCATCACAGCAGTGGCGGCGGAAAACTTTATCGTATGGCTTATCGAAACGTATTCCGCAGCAGGAAACGTGCGATTGTCACTTTTGCTTCTCTCTTCTTTGGCCTTTTGATTTATCTGGTGGTAAGCACCTGCACTTATGGAGTGGATTATGCAGAAAAATACCGGAGAGAACAGCCCGACAATTTTACTCTTACAAATTTGAGTTTCCAGACGGAAGATGTCAGAACGATTGAAAATCTATTTCATGGAGAAACGATGGAAGAAATCAGGAACATGGAAGGTGTGCAGGAGGTTCTGGTTGATTATGTAGAACCGGCGCTGTTATTAGAAGCGGATCAAGCCCTTGATTCATATATAGCGGAACAGGCCGCATACAGGGGTGTAACCGAAGAAGCAGTATCCGGGGACTTCCAGGCAACGGCAATTGGGCTTCCGGTAGAGAAGCTGATGGATTTTTCCTATGAGAGTACCTTGAGTGAAGAAGAAATTCAGAAAGGATTGCAGAATGGAACCGGTATTTTTCTGATCAATAATGGAGTGTGTGATTATCAGAAGATTTCAGGGACAGCGATAACTGTAACAGACCGTTTGAATACAATAGAGTCCGTGCAGTACGAGATTTTAGGGATTCTTCCGGCTTTTTCAGAAGAAGCGAGTTATAGCAGATCACCGGCAGGATATGGATTGGTAAATGGGGATCATGCTACTCCATTTTATACTTCTGTTTCTGGAATTGAAAGACTTGCGGAAAATCCGAGGGTGCAGACTGTGCGGATTGAATCGGATGGCAGGATGGATGCAGAAATCAGTAATCAGTTAGTAGATTTATTAGCCGATACGGATGCCGTTACTATAGACTCACAAATAGAAATGAAAGCATCGATGGACAACGGATTAGGTACGATACAGGTTATTGGAAAAACATTTGCTATATTTCTTATCGGAATGGGGCTGCTTAATTTTATCAATGTTATCTTTACAAGTATCTACTCCAGGCAGAAAGAACTGGCAGCATTAGAGAGTATCGGAATGACGAGGACACAGATTAAAACGGTTTTGACGTTAGAGGGACTTTATTATAGCGTAATAACAATGGCATTGTTGTGCAGCCTGGGAGTTCTTATCTCCTTTGCGGCAATGCAGTTAGTGAAGAACATCCTGTATTTTGCTTCATTTGGTATTCCGATTTTGCAGATATTGGGCCTTCTGGCGGTAATGGTAACGATCTGTATTTTTGTACCGAACCTGGTATATGGAAAGGCCGCAAAGGAGAGTATTGTGGAACGATTAAGGAAAGGTCAGGATTAGCGGGAAGGCTTCTCTGCTGTACTCAGCCAGCCCCCCATCCTGGGTTCTTAGCTTATCTTGTGATTCTGTTCTGGTATCCCCATTCACACATGGAATCAAGAATGGGGATCAGTGTTTTACCGCGGTCTGTAAGGGAATATTCCACTTTAGGTGGAATCTGGGGGTATTCTTCGCGGTGGACAAGCTGGTCTGCTTCCAGCTCCTTTAAAGTGGAGCTAAGAGTTTTAAAGGAAATTCCCCCAATATATTTTTTCATTTCATTAAAGCGGACGACGCCAAATTCCATAAGTGTATAAAGAATCGTCATTTTATATTTTCCATTAATAAGGGACAACGTATAGCTGAAACCAGTTGTTCCCAAACACTCCTCTGATATGCAGCGTTCATTCATTTTTGCACTCTCCTTCAGGTAAGTATATAACTTAGATGTAAGTATCGCACCTGAATGTGCGTACTTGTTTTACGTTTTATTCTTGCTACAATTATAATATCGACAGCAGGAAAAGTCAATCCTGCGGAAAAACGAGGAGGACATTAATCATGAGCAAGAAAATTATTGTTATCACAGGAAGTCCGCGCAAAAATGGGAACAGCTTTGCCATGACAGATGCATTTATCAAAGCAGCCGTGGAGAAAGGGCATGCGGTTACCCGATTTGATGCCGCAATGAAAAACGTGGGCGGGTGTCATGCGTGTGAAACCTGCTTTAAGACAGGAAAGGCATGTTCTTTTGATGATGACTTTAATGCTGTTGCACCGGCGATCATGGAGGCGGATGCGGTTGTCTTTACGATGCCTGTTTACTGGTATTCAATCCCCGCACAGATTAAAGGAGTCATTGACAGGCTGTTTTCTTTCTGCGTTGCCGGCAAGGATGTGGCAGGGAAAGAGTGCGCACTGATAACCTGTTGTGAAGAAGATGATATGTCGGTCATGGATGGTGTCCGCATTCCTATCGAGCGTTCGGCTGCACTGCTGAAATGGAAGATGGTGGGTGAGGTACTTGTCCCGGGTGTTCTGAATGCCGGGGATATTGAAAAAACCGATGGATGCAGTCAGGCGGCCGCATTGGCAGAAAAAATTTAAAAGGAAATGGAGAAGAGAATATGGGTAAAAAAATAGTGGTGTTAAACGGAAGCCCGCGTAAGGCAGGAAATACATCTGCCTTAGTCAGGGAGTTTACAAAAGGTATGGGTGATATTGAAGGGAAGCAGGAGCTCAAAGAAGCCTACGAGTTGGGGAAAAAGATTCATTAAATATTGTTAAGGAGTGATGACAGGGCAGACGACCATCACTTAAATAAAAATTCGGCTGAGCATTTTCTTTCTCTAAAGGAACAATATCTGATGGTGGAGTATCTGTTCCTGAGTAATTCAAATAATCCCTTTGGAACAAAGGACGCAATTCATACATGGTCTACGAGCATGTATGAATTGCGTTTTGTCAAATGATATGTGGTTTTTAGTCAGGGCTGTTCGGGCTTCTTTAGAGCATTACAGGCAATTATTCTGCAATGCTCCAGGGTATAGCAATAGTGAAAGTGCATCCGCCCCCAGGGGTATCGTTTAGATAGATCTTCCCGTCAAGAAGTGAGATCAGTTCATTTGCAACGCTAAGACCTAATCCATAGTGTCCTTTTTTTGTGCGGGATTTATCGCATCTATAAAAGCGGTCAAATATATGCTTCTTATCCTCTTCACTTATCCCGATTCCATGATCTATGATGCTTATGGTCAGATAATTCTTTTGGACAGAGGCATCCAGCAAAATAACGGAATGCTCTGGTGAATAGAAAATTGCGTTGTCCAGCAAAATGCTGATAATCTGGTTTATACGGTCTTCATCAGAGATAAGAGAAGGGAAGCATTCTTCTGGCGTACTTATCTGCAAGTCGATTGATTTCTGGTTACAGATATTTACAAACTTATCATACAGGCTGACAAGTAAAGTGTCCACGTTTATTTTTGATTTGTGATATATCCAGTTGCCTGCATCAATGGAAGATAACAGGAGTAAGTCATGGATCAGCCTTGTCATGCGGGATATTTCAGTTTCAATGAGGGCGGCTTGATTTTTAATGGTTACGGTACAGTCTGGTGAAGCTTCAATGGCATCTGCGGTTGACAATATGACTGCCAGGGGTGTCTTTAATTCGTGGGATACAGCAGCAATAAAATTTTTCTGGCTCTGCATGGTTTTTTCAGCAGGCTTTATTGCCTGCCTGATAATAAGGATTGATACAAACAGGACAGCAATGAGGACTGCAAGCCATATCAGAAAATAATGCATAATTGTGGAGGAAAAAGCTGCTATTCCGCTTTTTTCTTTTACGATTGCAAGGTTCAGGTATCCGGAATCGGTATAAATTGAACAAAGTACGCCATGATATGTTCTGCCGTTTTCAGAGTGAAATGTGTGGATTCCAGTCTGAGTGCTGTGATTGGATTCACCATTGTAAAAAGATTCTTCTGAATTGCTCAGTATTTCCAAAAAAGTATCTATTGTTTTTGGCGTATCTTGTATATTAATGCTTTCGTAAAGAAGTTTGCTGGGCGACAGTTCATCTTGTTCTGTAAATAAGCGGAAAGCATAATCATATTGTTTTTCACAGATTTTTAAATCTTCCACATACTTTGTAGAGTTCTCCAAAAGCATGACAAGATTCGTAGCCTGTCTGTTTAAAAAACTGAGTTCTGCATTCTGCATGGTTTTTATATTTTCGTGTGTCAGCAGAAAAAATACGATTGTAAAGACAAGCATAATGCTGCTGGCAAAAAGGAAATATAATTCCCGTTTAAGATTTTTCAGCATGGCAAATCTCCAATAAATACCCGGAACCATAGGATGCTGTGATGGAACAGCCGCTGTTCAGAGCCCGCAGCCGCTTACGCAGGAAATAGACATAATTATCAACATTTCCCTGCTCTATGGGAGCGTCTGTTTCCCATACTTTCTGCATAAGCTGTTCACGGGTGAGGATTGTATCCGGCTTTTCCAAAAAAGCACACATTAAAAGAAACTCTTTCGGTGTAAGCGGTATCGTATTTTCATTGCACGATAATTCCTTCCTGCCGAGGTTCAGGGACAGGTCATGGTATTGCAGGCTGCTTTTTTCCGATATGACGGTCGGCCTGCGTGTTAATGCCCGGATGCGGGCGGATAATTCTGATATGTGGAAAGGTTTTACCAGATAATCATCAGCCCCGTTATCCAAACCATCTATCTTGTCATTCAACTCCGACATCCCGGTAATGATGATCACAGGAATGGATATCTTTTTTTTGCGCATGGCTTTGATGATGGTCAGCCCGTCAATGACCGGGAGCATCCGGTCTATAATGGCAAGTGCATAGCCGTTATCGGGATTGAGTGCATAGATCATTCCGTCCTCGCCGCTGGTGCAGGCATCCACGATATAATTTTCCTTTGTAAGCTGCTGCTTGATCATATTACAAAGGTTCTTGTCATCTTCAATTAATAGAATCTTCAATTTATTATCTCCTCAGAAGGTTTTATAAATAGTATACCAACCAATTATCGAAAAATCTTCTAAATTCTCCTCAAAATTTGTGCGGAACTTTGATGATTTTTAGAAAATTTTTCTGCTATCCTTACGTCATGGCTTGTGAGCATGG
>CAMWSA010000256.1 GCA_947176785.1 uncultured Lachnospiraceae bacterium | reverse complement strand
CCGTCTTGAGTTCATACCCCAGAACACTGGTGAGGATCAGCAGCATCATCATGCCGCCGCCGCCCCGATGAAGCCGCAGATAAAGCCCACGGCAGTTCCACAGACGACGGACTGTATGACCCGCTTTTTCCCGCTGACCCTGTTCATGGACTCTTTGGTGGCCATCACAGGCTTTACGATAAACTTGATTCCCAGCAGCAGGGTCATAAACACAGAGAAGCTTCCCATGGTAGTGTTCGGAACCTTGCTGGCCACCCAGCTTCCCCCCAAAGTAAACAGCAGCACCGTAACCATCATCACAAGGCCGTTGCGGATGTCCAGATTCTTGTTTTTGCCGTAGGTGTAAGCGCTGACGGCGCTGGCCAGGACATCGCTGGCCAGCGCAATGCCCACAGCCTCATAAGCCGGAAGCCCCAGAAAAGTGATGAGCATGGGACTGATCACGGCGGCGGCGCTCATGCCCGCAAACCCGGTGCCGAGACCGGCCCCTATCCCTGCCAGAAAACAGATTATAAATTTGAAAATCATTTAGTGCCCTCCAACGTGTAAAAAACTTTCTTTCCAGCAGCCTGACAGAAGAGGATACCTGCGACTTTGACAGATAACGGATCTCCACCTGCTTAATTAAAAAACCCTTTCCGGTGTTCACATTGCACAACCCCCAGCAGTTCAGTTGGCTCAATTCCCCGCTTCGCCAGCGCCAGGCATCAGGCCACCAGTCGCGGAATTCTTCGGGGAGTACATCTGCCGGGATACCGGGGGCATAGAGGATAAATTCCCCGCCGTCCTCCAGGCCCAGCGGCTCAGAGGTAATATAGCGAACATTGTCCTCAATCCACTCCTTGCCCGCCGGTTCCTCCGTCGCCAGTTCCTCCAGATACATGGAAAAGGCATAGTCGCCGATTTGCGTCGGCTCACTGAATCTACCGCTGAACCTGCAGATGTAGACAATTCCGTGAGGATATTCTAAGGTATTACTCGCCATATCATGTGCATAATATTCACCTGCAAATGTACCGTCCGGCTGTAGGGTCAGGGTGGTGCCCCAGGCCCCTGCACCGCTGGCAAACAACATTTCCAGAGGCATGTCCGGACGACCGGCGGCATCAGGGCTTACTTTCTGTATATCTGCTGTGCCGCTATCCAGATCAGAATGTGCTGCGACTTCGGCACCGGTTTCATACCAAGCGCTCTCCACAAATGTCCAAACATCCTCATAGCGGATATCAATTTCCTCAAGCATGTCGTTGGCCTGCCGATCAGCAAGCCCGGCCTGCATGGTCTTTTCCGAACCGTCTGCCCCGCTGCGAGGCCCTGATCGCGCCCGCAGGCGGATATACATGGGCTTACCTTCCAGACTGCCACCGCCAATAAGCAGCGAGAATATATCATCAATATTTTGGGCGCTTTTCTAAGCAGAAGCCTGGCAAAAATGACAGCCAGAATCACAACGCCGGCTGTCACGCTCATATTCAGAAGCGCCGGAAGAAATGTATACCAGTCCACAGGATCACCCCCTCATACTCTCGATCACGTTTTTCAGTTCGTCTATTTCCTTGTCAGACAATTTTTTCCTGGTGCCGAAAGCCGCCAGAAACGCAGGCAGAGAACCGCCAAAGGTCTCCTCCACATATTGCAGGGAATGTCTTGCATAGAACTCTTCCCGGGAGATCAGGGATGTCACAGTGCCGCCCTCATTCTGAAAAATGCCCCGGTCGCAAAGACGTTTTAATACGGTGAAAGAGGTTGTTTTCTTCCACTGGAATTCGGCGGCCCCCAATTTAGCCATCTGCCCGGAAGTCACCGGCTCGTTTTCCCATATCAGATCTGCAAAACGAGCCTCTGCTGAACCAATTTTGAAATCATTCATAAGATACACCCCGCATTCTGCAATTTCATACAGGCAGCTGCAGACAGTCTTTGAACAGAATAGAAGTTCTGTAGCCGCCTACGGATTCTACAACTTGTAGTATAGTTATATACTACAGCTTGTAGTGCGGTTTGTCAATAGATTGTAGAAAACTATTATGCCCGTTTTGCCTGCTCCAGTATTTTCTCCGTGTCCTCCCAAAGCGCCGCGGGCTTGCAGATATAGTTGTAAATCTGCTCATAGGGCAGATTCTCCAGCATATATTTTCCCAGCCGGTAAGATATGGCATAAGCCGACGGAAGCTCCTGGTAGTGGAACATCAATTCCTCCCGGCTGCAGAGAATTTCCACCGGGGCCGAAATCTGGCCCGCCAGATTGGTGGCAAGGGCCTCCCAGAACCATATGCATCCATAGCAGTTTGGCTCCACCTGCTGCTGGCAGATATGCACTAATTCATGGACAATCAGCCGGGCATATTCCTCCCTGTCCATCCGGGCGTGGGAACTGCTGCGGCGGCACGCCTCCAGAGCCAGCACATTGATCCTGCCGTCAAAGGTATCCGCTATCATCCACTCATAATAATCCTGCCCGCATTCTTTTACATGGGCGGCGTAGGCATCAACGGCTGCGTAAATAACCACCGGGACCTTTTGCTCCAGCGTCTCCAGCTGAAAAAAGCCCATGATCCTCTCCATATTTTCCAGGAGCGTCCCGGATATCTCCCCCACCAGTTCTTCACAGTCCCGGCTGTAATGGAGTTCTAAACAGTCCGTGGAAAATACGCACTCCTCCTCTGCCCCCTCCCCCAAGCGGGCAAACAGTTCCAGATACCGCCTCTCCACCTGCTCAAAGGGAAGTACCTCATAGGAAAAGTCCGTAGCCATCACCGGGGCATCCTGCTCCGTTTTTTCATTCAGCAGATGCAGCAGGTCGTAATAGAGCATGTCATTGTCAATCTGCTTTACCAGTTTTTCCTCCTCGTCCGTCAGCGCAGAGCCCAGGTACCTGATATAGACCTGCTCCAGCAGCCGCTCCTCTGCAGCCTTGTACTGCGGCATGGTCGCCTTGACCGGCCTGGGCACATCCGACATGTAGCACTCACTGGCATCGTGAAGCAGACAGGCCAAAGCCAGTCGTCTGCCATACCCTCTGGCCTCCGCCTCCAGGGCACAGTGGATGCAGTGCTGCCCCACGGAGAAAAAGGTCTTCACTTGCCCATTGCCCCGGCAGGTCAGGGACAGGGCATGGGCGATATCCCGGATATCAATCTTTTCCCCCTCCGGGCATGTGGGATCAAAATGTTTGCCCGTGTATGTTGTAATATAACTCATAACTTTCCTCCTTGCATGACGGTTCTGTTATTTTCTTTTCAACATATAGTCAGCAACATTAGAAATTTCGCTTTCAGACCTGCAAAAGCTTCCATATATGGCTTGTGCAGGTCCGAAAGCAGAAATTTGTTATGTCGTTTACTATAAGCGCTGGTATACGCCTGTTTTCAAAATTCTCTGTCAAGATGCCGGGACGGCCAATTATCCACATGCACCTGCCTGATTCTATATGCTTTAGGGCGATCGCCGGAGTCCCTCTGCCACACCTGCCATACTGCCGGGATTATAACTCGAAGTGTTCCTGGATCAGCTTCGCCACTGTCTCCGGCGAAAGCCGTGAATTGTCAATCCGAATATAGTTGGCAAAGGGAATCTCCCCCTCCCGGCTCTCCAAGCGGTGGTTTGCATCTTCGTTCAGTATGAGATTTGTCGAAAACTCCAGATTCCGCTTGGAAGCTTTATTGCTTAAACGGTTCTCCGTCCGATTGCGCTGCAGCCGGATCTCCTGGGACGCCACCAGTTCCACGCAGTAAATTTCCGCGCCCCTTTCCTCAAACAGCCTTGCAACCTCCTGTACGTACTCCCGGTCCGACGGCATGTCAAACGCCCACATATAGGTAAAAATCATGCCCTCGTAGTCGCTCTTCACAAACTCCTCCAATATGACCCTGCGCAGCCTGCCCACCACATCTCCCCGCCATCCGCCAAAGATCTGGATCACCGGCTCAATCATCATATGATTGTGAAAAAGCCTCAGGCCCGTCCGCTTCATCAGCTCCTGTCCCACTGTCATCTTTCCTACGGCACCGCTTCCTATAATAAATACCAGTTTCATGGCTGCTCCTTGCTCCTTTCCTCTTTGTAGTACGCCAGGCCGATGGCACATCCCAAAGAGTTTTCATCGTTATAGGTTAATATCGAAGCAACCTCCGTATGGGCCAGATCCAGCCCCTGTGCAACACGCTTTTCATCACAGCGAAGAGTATCTTCCAACAGCTTTTCCGACGCTGTCAGAACTCGCATAACCTCTGACCACCCGCCTACGCTCATTGCATTTTCAAATTCTCCGATGATCTCCCTGTTCGGTATAAAGGTTTCTTTTTTCACGGCATCATATCCCAGATATCCCAAATGAATCAGCAACGTCAGCACATCATCCTTTGTCTTAAACGTGTACATATCGTTCTGAAAACTGAGCGTATTTACCCGGACACGCTCTCCGCCCATCATCCGCACGATATCCGCACGGAGTCCGTCATAATCCATATCCATGTAGACTTTCAGAGCCTCGTAAGTCTCGGTAGCCGTCCAGTAATTGGAAAAAACGCCGCACTTCATGGCCGCCACCACTGATCTGGGGTTGTAGACATGCTTAAACTTTCTGAACTGATAACCGTCATACCAACTGCTTGTCTCGGCAAAATCCATGCCGTACTGCTCACACAAATCTTTTACTTCGCTCTCCGTAAAGCCAGTATATTCCTCAAAAACAGTTTGATCCGTCATGGAGTATTCCCAGAACATGTTCAGAGCTGAGTGCTGCCCGTACTTTTTTATGGGTAGAATACCCGTCATATAGGCCAGCGCAACATAAGGCTGATCCTTTAAGAGATTTCGCAGGAAATCCAGATACTGCCTCTGGAGATCTTCCGATTCCTGCCGCTCCCGCATCACGCAGTCCCATTCGTCGATCAGGAAAATGAACTTTTTGCCTGTACTTATATAGATCCTCTTCAATGCATCCGTAAGTCTGTAGTCGGAACTCTTTAAAAAAGTTCCATATTCTCCTTGGACATCATCCAAAATCACCTGTTCCAGATACTCTGTCACACCCTGATTTCCGGCCCCTATTAAAAAATGCTGCATGTTCAGAAAGATCACATCATAGCGATTCAGATGCTCTTCAAAAAGCGGATCCTTTTCTATCTTTCTCCCCTTAAACAGTTCTCTCGAATTGCAGCCGCTGCTGTAGTAGGCGGCAAGCATCTCCAGCGCCATGGATTTGCCAAAGCGCCGTGGCCTGCTGACACAGATGAATTTCTCCTTGGTGTTAATAAATTCGTTTGTATATGCGATCAATCCGGTCTTATCCACATAGATTCTGGAGCGAATAGATTCTCTGAAGCCATCATTTCCCGGATTCAAATAAATCCCCATATAGCACCTCCCCTTTATATCTATATTTTTCCCTTGTATAAATACTAATCTATCTACTCCAAAAAGACAACCTGTTTCTCCATAAATAATCCCCCGTCCATTCTGCCTGTTCCTTTTCACAGGGTAGCCGGCACGGAACGCTCCAGACGGATAATCTTTCCTGTTCAGACCCGCTTTCGCTTGATTATCCATCTGAAGCTGTATACTGGCTAGAGTCTGAAAAATAATTACTGCCTCACAGACATAAAAATAACGCCTGCTGGTATAGACGTTATTTTTCAATCTTACCTTATTCCTGCATACCGCTGGCTGCGCCTGCGGTATTGCACCAATCAGTATTTGGAAGTTTTACTTCCAAACTTACCTCCTTCCTGCATACCGCTGGCTGCGCCTGCGGTATTGCACCGATCAGTATTTGGAAGTTTTACTTCCAAACTTACCTCTACATGCATATCGCTGGCTTTG
>CAMWSA010000255.1 GCA_947176785.1 uncultured Lachnospiraceae bacterium | reverse complement strand
GCTCATACTTCTTTCAACCACGTTTCTGGGATTGGTGGCGGTATGGTTTTATGCCTTTCGCTATGGTCTGTCTCTGGGAATCCTGCTGACCATGCTGCTGGCCGGACACGGGGCCAAGGGGCTGCTCCTGCTGGTGGCGGGGCTGCTGCCACAGATGCTGGTCTATGTCCCCGTGTGGGCGCTCCTGCTTGCCCTGGCCGAGCGGACTTGCAGGCGGCTCTATTACCTGAACGGCAATGAGGGTCTGGCCGGCCTGAAGCGGATGGGGATACACCTGTCGGCACAGACAGGGCTTCTGCTGTTTATGCTGGGTGTGGGCTGTTGGCTGGAGGCTTATGTGAATCCATATCTGCTGCGCCTGGTGGCGAAGATATTCTAGGCGGGCAAAGCAGGGCTTGATTCCGGGGATATTTGTTGTTATGCTATACTCATAAACGGTTTGATATTCCTTCCTGCCCGGCACATGCTGTCGGATTATACAGCATGTGCCGGGCAGGAATTGAAGATAACGTTTGTCGGGATAACGACAGCCGGCGAGGTGGAACTTCAAAAGTTACTCTGTATAAGAGGGGCGCATACATGGAAGAGCAAATAGAGCAATTTATTACATATCTGCATCAGGTCAGAGAGCTTTCTGACAATACAGTGCTTTCTTATCGGCGGGATTTACAGCAGTTTAGGGAGTTTCTGGAAAGTGAACAGGGAATAACGGATTTTCAGGATGTGACCGCCAGCCATTTGGAAATGTATTTTCATATTTTAGGGCAGCGGAAAAAGGCATCCACCGTTTCCCGCCATATGACTTCCGTCCGGACGCTGTATCGCTATCTGTTAAAAAAATACCTGGTGAAGGAGGATATCACCGAGCAGTTACAGACACCCAGGCAGCGGCGGGAGATGCCGGAGGTCCTGACGGTGGAGGAGGTAAGGCTTCTGGTGGAGCAGCCTTCGGGGGACAAGCCGGTGCAGATGCGGGACCGGGCTATTCTGGAGCTGATGTATGCCACAGGCATCAAAGTGTCGGAGCTGGTGGAACTAAAGGTCTCTGACCTGAATCTCAGGCTGGGATTCCTGCATTGCAGAGAGGGCGGCAGAGAGCGCGTCATCCCCTTTGGATACAGTGCCAGGGCGGCGCTGCTGCAATATCTGGACAGGGGACGGGATGAACTGCTTACAGACCTTCGCTCTCCGATTTTGTTCGTAAACTATAATGGCGGAAACATGAGCCGGCAGGGTGTGTGGAAGCTGATCCGCAAATATGGGGAACAGGCCGGAATCCAAAAGGAAGTATATCCTCACAGCCTGCGGCATGCCTTTGCGGCGCATCTGATAGAGAACGGTGCGGATCTGCAGAGCGTGCAGGAGATGATGGGACACACGGATATAGCCGCCACGCAGATTTATGCGGCGGCGTGCAGGAACAGGGTAAGGGAGGAATACGGTAGAATCCATCCAAGGGGGTAGGGGCATAATGCAACGGATTTTTATTCATATTCCGCTAAATCGAAAATCAGTTTCTTTGTATCTTCCCATCCCAGGCAGGGATCGGTGATGGATTTGCCGTAGACACCGCCGCCCACTTTTTGACAGCCCTCCTCAATGTAACTCTCCACCATGACGCCCTTGACCAGCCTGTGGATGTCGCTGTTTAGCCTGCGGCTGTGCATGACTTCTTTGACAATGCGGATCTGCTGGGCAAACTGCTTGTTGGAGTTGGAGTGGTTGGAGTCAATGATACAGGCGGGATTCTTCAGTTCCATTTTATTATACATTTCCAGCAGGCGGTTTAAATCTTCATAATGATAATTGGGAGTATTGTTGCCGTGCTTGCTGGTGGCACCCCGCAGCACAGTATGGGCCAGGTCGTTGCCGTTTGTCTGTACGGACCAGCCCCGATAGATAAAGGAATGGGGGTGCTGGGCCGCATACACGGAGTTCAGCATCACGGAAAAGTCCCCGCTGGTGGGGTTCTTCATACCGGCGGGCACATCGAAGCCGCTGACGGTCAGGCGGTGCTGCTGATCCTCCACAGAGCGGGCACCAATGGCCACATAGGAGAGGATATCGGACACATAGCCCCAGTTTTCGGGATACAGCATTTCATCCGCCGCAGTCAGGCCGGTTTCCTCCACGGCGCGGATATGCATTTTCCGCATGGCGATTAGTCCCGCCAGGAAATCCTCCTGTTTCTGAGGGTCGGGCTGGTGTATAATCCCCTTGTAGCCCTCCCCGGTGGTGCGGGGCTTGTTGGTATAGATCCGGGGAATCAGAATCAGTTTGTCGGACACTTTGTCATTTAACCTGGCCAGACGGTTCACGTAGTCGCATACGGAATCTTCATTGTCGGCGGAGCAGGGGCCGATGATCACCAGCAGCTTGCCGCTTTTGCCTGTGAGTACTTCCCGGATCTCCCGGTCACGCTCTGCCTTGCGCCGTGCCAGCGCCCGGGGCAGGGGATAGTGTTCCCGAATCTCGTCGGGGGTAGGTAATTTTTCATTAAATATGAAACTCATAGTATTTCAGACCTTTCTATAAGTAGAGTACCGCATGTTTCCCGCAGGCACACAGGGCCGGCGGCGGATATCCGGCCGCTTTCCGGGAAGCTGCTGCTTTCCTTTTTCCTGGCTTCTTTTAGGCAGTACTTATTATAGTATATTGCTAAAAAGATGGCAAGTATTTTGTGCGTTTTTCCTGCCCCGGATAAATCGGAGCATCATTTTGCCATTTTGCGCGGGAAGGAGAACCTAACCGCTTGTGAGTATGATACCGGAAGCCGCATTTCGTGCGAAGCTTAACGGGAGCGAGAAAGCTGTCTGCTGCCATGCAGGGTGCGATGCCACAGGCAGGCCAGGTAAAGGGCGCATTGCAGGATCTGACTCACCAGAAGCCCGTACAGGTAGCCCTGGATGCCCAGGCTGGGAACAGTCAGCAGGATGAACAGCAGCCGCACCAGCAGAGAGGTTACATTGATTAGAAACAGGCGTCCCGCCATTCCCAGGCCCTGCAGGATGCTGGACAGGGTGTTGTCCAGATAGAGGAAAGGGCAGATCAGGCTCAAGGTGCGGATAAAATGTCCTGCCAGAGGACTTTTGTACAATCCCTCTCCCAAAATTTTTCCGGTGAGCAGGAAAAAGCCCATACAGACAAACCCCAAGAGGAAGCAGTATTTTACCGTGCGCAGGATGGCCCGGCGGATGCCCTCGTCATCCCCCCTGGCATAACTCTCGGAGATCATGGGCAGCAGCATGACGGACACGGAGCCGGTGAGGGCATTTGGGAAAAAGATCATGGGGAAGGACATACCTGTCAGCACGCCGTATACACTCAGGGCAGTGGCATTGTCGTAGCCATAGCTGCGCAGCCCGGCGGGGATGGATACGGATTCCACGCTTTGCAGGAGGTTCAGCACGATCCGGTTGGCCGTCAGGGGAATGACCATCCCCAGCAGCTGTCCATACCCGGGAACGGATGAGGGGCGCGGGGAGGCGAAATGCCGGACAAGGGCGGAGGCTTTTCCGGGCCGGTGATGCCCCCCTGCCGTCCCGGCAAGGCCGTGTCCGCACCGGGAAAAGTGAACCCATGCCGCCAGCAGTGCGGCCAGCATGGAGCAGCCCTCTCCGATGGTCAGGCCCAGCACCGCCACGTTGATGGAGGGGGTGTGGCCCTGGGCCAGTATGCAGGCGGAGACCAGATAGACGCAGGCCACCCGGCAGCACTGTTCAAACAGCTGAGTGCCTGCGGGTACGCCCGCCTTTTTGATGCCGTAAAAATAGCCGTTGATGCAGGCATGAATGGCACTCAGGGGGATGGAGGGGGCCAATATGCGGATCATGTCGGCAGTCCGGGGTTCCTGCAGCAAGTGGACTGCAATGGGATCGCTTCCCCAAAAAAGTACTGCGGTGCAGGCGAGGGACAGCGGAATCGTCAGCAGCAGCCCCATAGCCATGGGACGGCGGGAGGGGAAAGCGGTGTTCTCACGCCCGGCCTGCGCCGCCACGAATTTGGAGATGGCAGTCTGAAAACCCGCGGCAGTCAGGGAGAAGGAGAGGGCCAGCACGGGGGAAAGCAGCTGATAAATACCCATACCCTCCTCCCCGAACAGCCGGGACAGGTAAATGCGGTAGAAAAATCCGATAATCCGGGTCACCAGCCCGGTAATCGTCAGTATGGCAGTACCCATGATCAGGGGATGTCTGGTATGGGGACGGACGTTTTTTGGCATGGAGGATGACATGGGAATCCCCTTATAAACGCGGTTTCCTTCATTATATTATCGGGCTTGGTTTACTATGCATATGGAAAAGCTGTAGTGTAGGGAGTTGACAGAATGAATCCCGGGTGCTATATTGGAAATGTTAAATCTTAGTGGATTACTAGGAATTAGAATATGCGGTACACTAAATGAAGGAGGGATCAGAAGTGATCTATTTGGATAATGCGGCCACAACGAAGACGGCACCGGAGGTGGTGGAAGCCATGCTGCCTTTTTTCAGCGAGTACTATGGTAATGCCAGTAGTATCTATACCCTTGGCTCCGCCAGCAAAAAGGCACTGAACCAGGCCAGGAGGACACTGGCGGATTATCTGGGGGCCAGACAGGAGGAAATTTATTTTACCGCAGGAGGCTCCGAGGCGGACAACTGGGCCCTGAAGGCGGCAGCGGAGGCGTATAAGGAGAAGGGAAAACATATTATCACTACCCGAATTGAGCATCATGCCGTCCTGCACACCTGTGAATACCTGGAAAAGCAGGGCTATGAGGTGACCTATGCGGGGGTGGATGAAAACGGAATGGTGAAGCTTGAGGAACTGGAGGCGGCGATCCGGCCTGACACCATATTGATCTCCGTGATGTATGCCAACAATGAGGTGGGGACGCTGCAGCCCATTCGGGAGATCGGGCAGATCGCCCATGACAGAGGCGTCCTGTTTCACACGGATGCGGTGCAGGCATTCGGACATCTGCCCATCCATGTGGATGAGCTTCCTGTTGATATGCTTAGCGCCAGCGCCCACAAAATAAACGGTCCCAAGGGGGTGGGCTGCCTCTATATTCGCTCCGGCTTAAAGCTGCGCAGCTTTATCCACGGCGGCGCTCAGGAGCGTGCCCGCCGGGCAGGCACGGAGAACATTCCCGGCATTGTGGGATTTGGCAAGGCCATAGAACGGGCGGTGCGTATCATGCCGGAAAAGCTCCAAAAGGAGACGAAGCTTCGGGACTATCTCATTGACCGGATCTACGAGAAAATTCCTTACTGCCGTCTGAACGGGGACCGCAGCAGGAGGCTGCCCGGCAATGTGAATTTCAGCTTTCGGTTTGTGGAGGGGGAGTCCCTGCTGATCATGCTGGACATGAAGGGAATCTGCGGCTCCAGCGGTTCAGCCTGTACTTCCGGGTCCCTGGATCCCTCTCATGTGCTGCTGGCCATGGGGCTGTCCCACGAGACAGCCCACAGCTCCCTGCGGCTGACTCTGTCGGAGGAGAATACGAAGGAGGAGATGGACATAGTGGTGGAGGCCATTGCAGAGATTGTGGGGAAGCTGCGTGCCATGTCCCCTTTGTATGAGGACTTTTTGAAGTCTCAGGGCCAGTACGGCTTATCAATGCAATAATTCCGGGCGGCCAGAGCGTTTTGAAAAACGGCAGTGCCACATAAATCGAAAGGGCAGCAGGAAAGGAGACAGGTATGTACAGTGAAAAAGTGATGGATCATTTTCAGAATCCCCGGAATGTGGGGGAGATCGAGGACGCCAGCGGCGTGGGCCCGGGGGGCATGGCAAGGGGGGGCGATAAAAGGGGGATATTTCGGGATATATAGGGGG
>CAMWSA010000254.1 GCA_947176785.1 uncultured Lachnospiraceae bacterium | reverse complement strand
GAGCGCCCGCAGAAGCGGGCAGATGGGAGATAGGGTGAAAAAGGATTTTCACCATCCTGATTTGAGCGCCCGCAGAAGCGGGCAGATGGGAGATAGGGTGAAAAGGATTTTCACCATCCTGATTTGAGTACCCGCAGAAGCAGACAGATGGGAGTTAGAGTGGAAGAAAAGGATACCAGGGAGGTGGCCATAGCGGTCACAAACCTAAACAAAGTATATAAGCTGTATGACAAGCCCTCGGATCGGTTCAAGGAGGCCCTGCGGCTTACCAGAAAGCAGTACCGGGAACATTATGCGCTCCGGGACGTAAATATGACCATCCGTCAGGGGGAGACGGTGGGCATTATCGGCACCAACGGCTCCGGCAAGTCCACGATTTTAAAGATCATCACCGGGGTTCTAAATCAAACCTCCGGACAGGTGCAGGTAAACGGGCGTATATCCGCCCTGCTGGAATTGGGAGCAGGATTCGACGGTGAGTACAGCGGCATCGAAAACGTGTATCTCAACGGCACGATGATCGGGTTTTCCGAGGAGGAGATTGATAAAAAACTGCCGGAGATATTGGAGTTCGCGGATATCGGGGACTATGTACACCAGCCGGTGAAGACGTATTCCAGCGGCATGTTTGTGCGGCTGGCCTTTGCGGTGGCGATCAATATCGACCCGGAGATCCTGATTGTGGATGAGGCTCTGTCTGTGGGAGACGTGTTTTTCCAGGCAAAATGTTACCGGAAGTTTGAAGAGTTCAAGAAGAAAGGCAAGACCATTGTGTTTGTCAGCCATGATCTCAGCAGCGTCAGCAAGTACTGCGACAGAGTATATCTGCTGAACCAGGGGGTTCTCCTGGGGGAGGGCACGCCCAAGAAGATGATTGATGCCTATAAGCAGGTGCTTGTGGGACAGTACGAGGAGGGGGAGGGCTCCAGGCATAGTGGAAGCGCCGAAGCGGGGCAGAATCCGGAATTGTTGGAATACGGAACCCACCAGGCGGAGATACTGGAAGTGTACCTGACGGATGAACGGGGGATACGGGCCAATGCGATTATGAAGGGAACCACCTTTTCCATTCATATGAGGGTGGCCTTCCATGAGCATATCCCTTCACCGATCTTCGCCTATTCCGTGAAAAATATTATAGGCGTGGAGATCACCGGCACCAACACCATGGTGGAAAAAGCCTATCTGGACAGCGGAGAGCCGGGACAGGTAAAGGAGATTACCTTTACCCAGGAGATGAATCTGCAGGGGGGGGAATATCTGTTGTCTCTGGGGCTTACCGGCTACGAGGGCGACAGGTTCCAGGTGTACCACCGGCTGTATGACGCGCTGAACATCAGCGTGGTATCGGATAAGAACACGGTGGGATATTATGACATGAACTCACGGATTTCTGTGAGGGACGTGGAACAATAAACAGCATGTTCCAGGGATATCACGGCACACAACTCTATACGCTAGTTATACTGACGAGCGCTAAGATTTTCAGTTCCTGCCCGGCACATGCCGCATAATCGGGCGTCGTGCGCCGGGCAGGAAGGAAAATCTAACCGCTCGTGAGTATAGTATAAATAAGGGGACAAAGAAGATATGACGGAGCAGATCGGGAAGATCACATTGGACCTAAGTAAATATCCGGGAGAGGACCTCTACTGTGACGGCGCAGTGGAAGATGAAATTCTGGACATTGTGCGGAAATATTCCCGGGTGGAGTATCCGCAGCTGATTGAGCAGCGGAAAAGCTGGCCCATATTGTACCATCTGTCCCCGCTGCGGGAGAACATTGTGGATTTTGTGCCCATGACCCCACAGGATAAGGTACTGGAGGTGGGCAGCGGCTGTGGGGCTGTCACCGGTGCCCTTGCCAGGAAGGCCGGCAGCGTCACCTGCGTGGATCTGTCCAAAAAACGCAGCATGATCAATGCCTACAGGCACAGCGACTGCGGCAACATAACCATTCATGTGGGCAATTTCCAGGACATCGAGCCCCGGCTTCCGAAGGACTTCAACTATATATGCCTGATTGGGGTATTCGAGTATGGCAGGGGCTATATAGGCGGCGACCACCCCTACGAGGAATTTCTGCGGATACTTTTGGGGCACCTTGCGCCGGGAGGCAGGATTCTGATTGCCATTGAGAACAAATATGGACTGAAATATTTCGCAGGCTGCAAGGAAGACCATCTGGGCAGCTATTTTTCGGGGATCGAAAACTATCAGGAGGGCGGCAATGCCAGAACCTTCTCGCGCCGGGGGCTGGAGAAGATTTTTCAAAGCTGCGGCGCGGAGGAATACCATTTTTATTATCCCTATCCGGACTATAAGTTTATGACCTCCGTCTATTCGGATGAACACCAGCCCGGCAGGGGAGAACTGTCCAACAATCTGCGGAACTTTGACAGGGACCGCATGGTGCTTTTCGATGAAATGCTGGCTTTTGACGGCATTGTGGAGGAGGGGCTGTTCCCGGTTTTCTCCAACTCTTACATGGCGGTGGTCGGAGCCGCCTTCCCTGTGCGGTATGTGAAATATTCCAATGACAGGGCCAGGGAGTTCCGGATTCGGACGGAGATCTGTAAGGACGGCCAGGGAAAGCCGGTGGTGCGGAAATTTCCCCTGACGGCAGAAGCAGCGGAGCATGTGCGCAGGATGGCCTGGGCCTGCGGAAAGCTGACGGAGCGTTACGCGGGCAGCGATCTGTCCGTCAACAGGTGCAGACTGGCGGGGCAGGGAGAGGACCTTCACGCGGAATTTGAATATGTGGAGGGCAGGCCCCTGACAGAACTGCTGGACGAATGTCTGGAGATGGGGGACCAGGAGGCGTTCTGGCGCTATTTTGAACGGTATGTGGAACTGATCGGCTATCAGGAGGAATTCCCGGTGACGGATTTTGACCTGGTGTTTTCCAATCTGCTGGTGGACGGGGATCACTGGACGCTGATTGACTATGAATGGACCTTTGAGAGGGCCATGGAAGCCAGAGAACTGGCCTTCCGGGCAGTATACTGTTATCTGTTGGAAAACGAGAAGAGAAACCGCCTGGATCTGGACCGGGTACTCAGGACTCTGGGGATCACGGAAGAACAGGCCCAGGAGTACCGGGACCGGGAACTGAAATTCCAGCAGTATGTGGAGGGCAGGACAGCATCCATGGCGGCTCTGCGGGAACGCATCGGACGCAGGCTGAGAGACCCGAAAAAACTGGTGCAAAACCAGGAGAGCTATGAGAAGCTGACCAGAGTACAGGTATATGAAGACACAGGCGGGGGATATACCGAGGAAAGCTCCCGTTTTCTTGAACAGCGCTATGAGGAGGACGGCCATATAGAACTGGAACTGGAATTTTCCGGCGATGTGCGGATGATGCGGATTGACCCGGCCATGGACTGTGGTATCTGTAACATCCTGGAACTGCGCTTCAACGGGGAACAGGTGCCGCTTAACACGTCTAAGGTGCTGACGGTCAACGGAAAGCAGATCAGGTCCAGGACGGAGGAGGGCGATGTGTACCTGACGGTTATCTTTCCCACCACAGACCCAAATATCAGCATTGATATAGGCCGTCTCCAGCCCAGGGAAGTAAATATCCTGTATATCCGTCTGGAGTACCGGCAGGTGCCGCTCCGGATGCTGGAGGATGTGGCCCAGGCAATCAAAAAGTGGATTTGACGCATGCGGGCCATGTGTGCTTGCAGGGGAGGTAATCGGGATGGGATTGCATATGAAGGAAAAGCTGCGAAGCGTTCTGGAAGAACAGATGAATAAGCGGTACAGGGACAGGCTGGGCAGGGCCAAGCGGCGGATCTCCTATGAGGAGTGGCTGCGGCTGATGAAGGAAAACGGAGACGGGAGGGAGTATCCCTATCGGCTGGGCCTGCTGGGACATGAACGGGGAGCGTCAGAACCCGGGGCAGGCACCGTCATGTCGCTGGCTGAACGCTGTGACGCCGCCATGCGGCAGGGGCTGGACCTGCTGCGGGAACAGGGAATATGGCTGATCCTGCAAAAGGACGGATATATGGACCCGGAGGCTTTTTTTTGGATAGCCGATCACTTCAGGGATCATCCGGAGACCCGGATTCTGTACGGGGACGAGGATGCCCTGGATGTGACAGGGAGACATCGGTGCGACCCCTGCTTTAAGCCGGACTGGTCCCCGGACACATGGCTGTCCAGCTTCTATCTGGGCAGTGTGGTGGCCCTGCGCCGGGAACTGGCGGAAAAGCTGCCTCCGGATGCATGGCCCGGAGAAAATGACGGGGTGGTGTTCTTCGAAGAAATCGCACAGGTACGGGGGCTGGTCCACCAGCTGCTTAAGCTGGCGGGAGGCTTTGAAAAGGGATGCGATGCCATAGCCCGTCTGCCGGGGATGCTGTTCCATATGGACTATGACGCGGCCCAGGCGGATGTCCAGACAGAGTATCGCAGCGGGGACGGATGGAACGGGCTCATACCGGAATGGCAGCAGGGCCGGGAGGCGTCCTCCATCTCTGTTATCATTCCCTCAAAGGATAATCCGGAGGTGCTGAAACAATGCCTGGACTCCCTGAAGGAATGCCAGAAGCAAATGGGAGGAGTTGACGCGGCGGCAGGCGGTGAAGGCAAAGAAGGGGCTTGGAGGCTGGAGATCCTGGTGGTGGACAACGGGAGCAGCCCTGAAAATAAGGCGGAAATAGAAAAGCTTACCCAGGGAATGAAATATATTTACGAGCCCATGCCCTTTAATTTCTCCGGGATGTGCAACCTGGGCGCCAGGGAAGCCACAGGGAGGCTGCTGCTCTTCCTCAACGATGATATCACGGTCTGCGCGGACGGCTGGCTGAGCGCCATGGCTCACCGGGCGCTGCGGCCCTATGTGGGGGCTGTGGGACTGAAGCTTTATTATCCGGACTCCACGAAAATCCAGCATGCGGGCATTGCCAATCTGCCCGGCGGGCCGGTGCATAAGCTGCAGTTTACCCAAGACGGACAGGAGGAGGACTATGGTTACGGCAGCCTGGACCGCAATGTGATGGCGGTGACGGGGGCCTGTCTGATGGTGCAGCGGGAGCGCTTTTGGCAGGTGGGAGGATTTCCGGAGGATCTGCAGGTGGCCTACAATGATGTGGAATTGTGTTTCCGGCTGCGGGAGGAGGGCTGGCACAATGTGGTGCTGAACCGCTTCCATGCCTGCCACCATGAGTCTCTGAGCCGGGGCAGCGACCTGACCAGAGAGAAAATGCAGCGTCTGAGCCAGGAGAAGCAGACCCTGTACCGCCGGCATCCCGAGTACTTAGATTACGACCCCTACTATCCGGAGCCTCTGTGCATGGAACTGGGGGATATGCATATTTACGGAACCTATCTGGACACCCGGGCGGAATCGCAGATTGCGTCTCAGTACCAGCGACTGGCGGAGTGCCCGGAGCAGGAGCCGGAAAACCTGGCGTGTGAGGTGGAGCTTTTTCAGGATGCGAAACAGGGCGCGCTGGGCCTGCAGGGATATGTGGTGGTGAGATGGGAAAATAATGCGTGCTATGACAGATACCTGCTTTTGCGCGGACAGGGGGAAAAGGAGCTCCGTGCCCTGCTGCTGGAGGAGAGATACAGCCGGGAGGCCGAGTATGGCAGGCAGGAACAGCCGGGCGTGGCCCTGTGCGGATTCCGGGTGGTTCTGCAGGGGGGCGTCCTGCCGGAGGGCTGTTATAAGATCGGCTTCCAGGCCCGCAGCAGAATCGGACGGCGCAGGCTGACCATGTGGACGGCGGCGGAGCTTGTGATAGGGGGATAAAACGATACATGACGGATATAGATTATAAAAAAGCCTATGAGAGAGAGCGGGAACGCTGTGCCTGCCTGGCGGACCGCCTGGCGCAGGTGGAGGGGGAGCGGGACATAC
>CAMWSA010000253.1 GCA_947176785.1 uncultured Lachnospiraceae bacterium | reverse complement strand
GGTGCAATACCGCAGGCGCAGCCAGCGGTATGCAGGAATAAGGAAAGTTTGGAAGTGAAACTTCCAAATACTGATTGGTGCAATATCGCAGGCAAAGACAGCGATATGCATGTTGAGGTAAGTGTGGCAGTACACTAGTATTGACTTCATTCCAGTGAAATATGCGTTTTGGCCAGTTCTTCCAGGGCTTTCTTGCCTGAAACCACCTTTCCAAGCGCAGTCACATCCGAGCCAAGCCGCATGGCCAGCTGCTCGTAGCTGTTCTTTTTCACCGCGTATAAAATATCATGCAGGGCTTTCTCCCTCTCCTGCCTGGTATTCAGCTGAGGTAAATTCGTGTTAAACAGTTCCGCCACCTGGCGCTGCTCCTCCTGATCCTGGAACCTGCTGATAATGGCCGCCGGCTGATATTGCCCCGCCTCCAGATCCTGAAACAGCCGCTCCGCCACCTGCCTGTACAACTCCTCCGTGAAATCCTCTGCGCCCACATAACGGGCGATCTTGGGATAAATCGCCGGATCATCCACGATCCAGGTAAGCAGCAGCCTCTGGGAACGCCGGTTGCCCTCCTTCTGCGTATTCTTCGGCTGCACCCCTGATTTGGGCCTCTCCGGGGGCCTGTCCACACCGGTCTGCATGGCGTAACTGCCCACAAGCCTGCGCAGATTCTCAAAACCGATATGGTATTTCTCCGCTATGGCTTCCAGATAATTCTCACGCTCCACATCCACGGAGAAGCCACAGAGCTTCCTGGCGATCTCTTTATAAAACAGAGTCTTGGACTCCGGGTCTTTCAGGTCATAATCCCTCTCCAGCATACGGACCTCGAAGAAAAAGCTGTTCTCCGCCTGGTCTATGCGCTCCTGAAAGGCTTCCCTGCCCAGGTTTCTGATAAACTCGTCCGGGTCCTTGTAGGGCTGCATGCTGATGATCTTGCCGGATAGACCCACGTCCCGCAGAATGCCGATGCCCCGCAGGGCCGCCTTAACTCCTGCGCCGTCGCTGTCGTAGGCCAGCAGCACATTGTCCGTATAACGCTTCAGCAGCCCCGCCTGCTCTGCGGTAAAAGCAGTTCCGAGAGAAGCCACAGCCTGGGTAAAGCCCGCCTGGTGCATGGCGATCACATCCATATAGCCCTCGCAGAGTATGATATTGCCGCTCCTGGCCGTCCGGGCAAAATTCAATCCATAGAGATTGCGCCGTTTGTCAAAAACCGGAGTCTCCGGGGAGTTCAGATACTTGGGTTCCCCCTCCCCCATAACGCGGCCCCCAAAACCGATGACCTTGCCGCGGATATCCTGAATCGGGTACATCACCCGGTTCCAGAACTGGCTCAGCAGCCCTGTCCGCTCATTGTAACTCCCCAGACCCGCCTCGAGGATCAGCTTGTCCTCAAAGCCCTTCTGTTTCAGGTGCTGGATCAGACCCGCGCCGCTTTTGCCCGCATAGCCCAGGCCGAACCTGTGTATGGTCTCGTCGGACAGGGCCCGCTGTGTCAGATAGCGGTAGCCCACCTGCCCCTGGGGACTGCGCAGCTGATAATAAAAAAAAGTCGCCGCCTCCTTATTGACATCCAGAAGCCGCTGGCGGTGATTCTGCCTCTTCTTCTGCTCCTCGTCATATTCCGCCTCCGGCAGGGTGACTCCCGCCCGCTGCGCCAGCATTTTTATGGCCTCCGGAAAAGTGTAATTTTCATAATTCATAACAAAGGTATAGACATTGCCTCCTGCGCCACAGCCAAAGCAGTGATACATCTGCTTGGCACCGTTGACGGCAAAGGAAGGGGTCTTTTCATTGTGAAAAGGACAGCAGCCCCAGTGATTGGCACCCTTTTTCTGTAGCCGGACATACCCTGAAACCACATCCACAATGTCGTTCTTCAGCCTCACTTCTTCCACCAATTCTTCCGGATAAAACATTCTGACCCCCATCTGCCCGCTTGGGCGGGCATTCTAATCCCCCTGCATATCGGGAGTTTTATACTCACGGCCGATTAGAATTCCCTTCCTGCATGTCACACGCTGCCCGATTTTACGGCATGCGGCGTTCAGGAATCGGAAAAATACTTATATGATCCAGGACTTCGGTATGTATATCTCATCATACTGGGAAATGGCAAACCTGTCACTCATGGCTCCTATATAATCGCAGACCACTTTTTCCCTGGGTTCCCCCTCCGAGATCAGCTTCAGATACTCCCCTGGCATCTTGTCAATATGTCCCAGATAATACTGATACAAAGTCTTAATCAGCGCCTCCGCCTTGCCTTCCTCCCCTTTTGCAACCGGATTCTGGTATACCCGCTGGAACATGAAGCTCCGCAGCCTCTTCATGGCCTCCTCCACCGCCGGGGACATACGGATATCCGGCTGGTCCACACTGTGAATCACAATGTCATGAATGAAATGATCCAGCCGCTCACCGGTGGTAAAGCCAATGACCTCGCCGATCTCCCGCGGCACGTCGGCCTCCGTCAGGATCCCTCCCCTTATGGCATCATCCATGTCGTGATGAATATAGGCAATCTTATCGGACAGCCTTACAATCTTTCCCTCCAGCGTGTGAGGGGTGCCGCTGGTCTGGTGGTTCAGGATCCCATCCCGCACCTCGTAAGTCAGATTCAGCCCCTGGCCCTTTTTCTCCAGCCGCTCCACTGTGCGGACACTCTGCTGGCTGTGTTCAAACCCAAAGGGGCAGACATCATTCAGCGCCCTTTCCCCTGCATGCCCAAAAGGCGTGTGCCCCAGGTCATGTCCCAGCGCAATGGCCTCCACCAGTTCCTCATTCAGTTTCAACGCCTTGGCAATGGTACGGGCATTCTGGGACACCTCCAGGGTATGGGTCAGACGAGTGCGGTAATGATCCCCCTCCGGTGCCAGAAACACCTGGGTCTTATCCTTCAGCCTGCGAAAGGACTTGCTGTGCAGTATCCTGTCCCTGTCCCGCTGAAACACCGGCCGGATATCGCACTGCTCCTCGCTTCTCTCCCTGCCTCTGGAATTCATGCTCAAAGTGGCAAAAGGACTCAGATACTCCTTTTCCCAACGCTCCAAACCCTCCCGTATCGTCATCTGCACCATGCCTTTCCGCAGCCGGTTTCGCAGACCGCATGCCTGCCCGGCAGACTGTATACCTGCATAATGAGCCGCATGTCCGCAAGGCGGACCACATCCTGTCACATTGATCTCCTACTTCTTATATTCTGCAATTTTTCCCTAAATCCTTTTTCTTTTTCAAAAAAAAAGAACCCGGCCCCGCAAAACCGCGCCGGATTCTCCGCACTTATACACAGGAAGCCTTCATCACCTGCAAATACTGTATATGAAATCCGCAATGGAATCCATTGCCTCATAGGCTGTCTTGAAGGGGGACATCTGGAATACATGCCACATCCCCTTGAAATGCTCAAACTTTACCGATACATGCTCCTCCAGCAGCCGTGCATACAGCCGCCTGGCATCGCTGTAGAGAATTTCGTTCTCCCCCACCTGGATAAAGACGGGCGGGAAATCCCTGTGATCCCCAAAAAGAGGGGAAATCATCGGATTCTCAAGCTCCTGCCCTTTTGCATAGGCCAGAATCATCCGTTCTATATACTCTGCATTCAACACCGGGTCCACATCCGCCCGGGTCTGAAAGGACTCTCCCGAAGAGGTCAGATCCGTCCAGGGAGACATGAGTACCAGCCCCCTGGGCAGCAGGCGCTTCTGCTCTTTCAGCCTCAACGCCAGGGATAACGACAGGTTCCCCCCGGCGGAATCCCCCGCCACAATCACCTCCCTGGCCCCATAGCCCAACAGCATCAGATAATCCCATGCCTTCATGGCATCCTCCAGCGCAGCCGGGTAGGGGTTCTCCGGGGCCAGCCTGTAATCAAAGCACAACACGTCCATAAAAGTGGAGGACGCCAGCTTGGAAGTCAGAGTGCGGGCATACTTGCGGCTGCCAGTGGAATATCCCCCGCCATGGCAGTACAGAATCACATATTTTTTCATATGCGCGCGGTTTATTGACACCCACTCGGCATTCATCTCCCCAATCCTGAACTCTTCATAATGGATTTCTTTGGTATTGCCCAGGATCTCCCCGATATGATCCTGGGACTGCCTGTGCTTCTCAATATCCGGATTCTCCACCAGCCCATGGGCCCTGCGGATCAGCTGCATCAGACGCTGGTTGCGGTTGTTTTCCTTTTTATCTACCATATTTTCTCCTGTTTAGAGCAGTGCATATTCCCGTAAACACTCCCCGGGGCCGCAGCCTGCTTAAGTGCAATTTCCGGGGCTATGCTGTCATTCGTCATATATTTACGGCTTGTGCTTTAAAAGTGTAGTCTTCTGCGCACTTCATCGCGCAGGCGCCTTCTGGACAGTACCGTGACCAGCATGGCATCCACACAGGCCACCACTGTCAGTACCACTGCGGACCAACTCAGGGCAATATTGTCCGCCACATACAGATCAATCAGAAGTTCCAGCCCCAGGCATAACAGGCCCACGGCGTTCACCACATACAGAGCGTTAGTCAAAAAGGAGCTTGGCAGGTTTCGTATGCAGACAGTGAGCAGTTCCGCTATGACCGTAACCAGAAGCACGATGGGAAGACACAGCCCCCACATCCATTCCTGATCGGCGGTAAGAAAACTCAGCATGAAGAGGTATAATCCCGCCGCCACCCCGTCAAAAAGCAGGGACAGATAGATGGGCTGATGGCTGTCAATCACCAGCGGAACCATCATAACCCACACCAGAAGACATGCTCCGATAACCGCCAGGGACCATGCCACCCCGGTAAACACCAACAGATTTAGCAGGCCGCAGGCCACCGCCGTGGCTCCCAGGATGCTGGTGGTCAATATGCCCAGATCCTTGCGCCGAATGGTCTCCACCGCTCCCTTCTCCGCCGGATAGGGGGATGGCTTTTTCTTTTGGGAAAGCTCTTTGGGGTTGATCACCGGGGTATTGCACAGAGGGCATTCCTCCAGCGCGCCGTCCAGTTCCACTCCACAATTTACACAATATGACATAGGCTTCTACCCTTTCATGGCTCATTGGCTGCGGTTGCTCTCGATCTTCACATGGATGCCGTCCTGTACCAGCTTTCGGAAGAAACAGCGCTCCACGTCAGCCTCGATAATGCTGCTGGCGAAATTGATGGTCAACACGTCTCCGAAGCTTATGACGGCACAGTTGGTCCGGGATGAAAAAGGCTGCCCCATATAAATGTCAAAACGCTCGATAAAGGGCTTCATGGACCCCGGCACCTGTAACGCGCCCATGTTGGTCAGACCCGCGGAGGAATTCTTATCCTGCACCTTGGTGTAGAACTGCCGCACCACAAAATCTTTTATAAACAGCGGCACCACCCGTATGAAGGGGTTGCGCTGCGTCTCCGCATTGGTGGTGATGTCCCCCCGCAGCAGCTTCTCGTTCAGATAATACTGCATATAATGGCGCACCTGTTCCACAATCTCCGGGAAGGTGTAATCCCCCAGCCGGGGATCTACGCCCGGATATATCATGGTGATAAAATTCCGCAGGGTCCTGGAGGGAAAAAATCTGCGCAGGTTCACCGGCATGGCGATCTTCACCGGGCGCTGCCTGCGTCCCTTCTCCTGTTCCTGCTTCTGCAGCAGCGCATAGATCAGCACGGCGTTGAGATACTCTGTCACCGTGGCATTGTAACGCTTTGCCACCTGTATCACCTGACTCACCGACATGATTCCGTCTATGATGTTCAAAGTGTAAAAGGGTTCCATGGTGCCTCTGACCCGATAAGTCTTCTCACCCGGCCTGGGCGGGCAGACCCTGGCATCGGCATAGCGCATGTAAGCATCCTCCAGTTCCTCCTGGTCAGGCTTACTCCCGCTGTCCAGCACAAACCCCTCCGGTCGGATCTGTG
>CAMWSA010000252.1 GCA_947176785.1 uncultured Lachnospiraceae bacterium | reverse complement strand
TTGGTACTTTGGGCCCCTATATCCATTTCTCGATTACAGTTTGCGGAAACTCAAGTTCTCATTTGCCGTTCTGAATCCAGTAGCGTTGCACAATATGTCCGTTTCCTTCCACTTCATTTTCCAATACTCCGCCGTTCTTTATGATCGATCTCACGGAACCGGCATTGTCTTTGTCGCAGCACATCAGCACTCTGCTGATGCCAAGTTTTTTACACTCGCCCAGTGCCAAAGCGATCATTGCTGTCGCATAGCCCTTTTTTCTTTCACTGGGCCGGACCCCATCGCCTATATGACCGCCCGTTTTTAATAATTCCTCATTTAAACGGTGGCGGATGTTGACCGCTCCCACAAAAATATTTCTGTCTTTATCCAGACAAAATAAAGTGGTATCGGGAACCCAGCCATTTTCAGCCCCGTCTTTTGTATCCAGATCGTTCAGGTAACGGTCAAAATCATGAAAGTCATTTGCCCATATTTTCCATGGAGACATATCCGCATGATTTTCCACGATATCCTTCTTCCATTCCGTCAGCATCTCAAACAGCTGCTCCCTGTATTCATCGGTTAATCTTACCATCTCAATATTCATTTTTCACCCAGATCCCTTTGCTATCCATTGTCATTCAACCCTCATTTTTCCGTCTCTGATCTCTCTTAAAATTCGTCGTTCAGTCTCCGCTCCACCTCGTCGCGCAGCCCTTCATGTATCAACGTCTCTATTTCCATTTTGCATTCTGTCCCCCTCAGGTTATTATGCCGTATCAGAATATCGAAATCGTACTCCTCCCCATTAATATAGATTAAGTACGGGTTATTTGTAAGAGTTATTTTTTGAATCTCCGGTCCCTTATATGTTTTTCGGATCAGATACAGATAATCCCTGACAATGACATCAATATCCTCCACGGTTCCACCATTATTGACTTTTTCCATAGCCTCCAGAATCCTGTCGCTTTGTTTCTCCATGATATGCTGAAGTAGCTTCATTAATATACCCAATGTTTTTATCCTCCCCCGTCCATCCAAACCTAAAACCCCTTATATTTTTCAGCGAAGTCCAAAATATTAAGTTTCTGTGAATACATTTTCACGGATTACCACTCTTTCCATTTCGCCCTCCATCATGAAAATCATTTGCCCATAACAGGTCAATATCCGTCTTAAAAGTATGGTAAATGACCTATATACTCTGTACATTCTCTGGCACAGTTTGTTATGTAATCACGTATATGTTGTTCGGATATATATCTGGTATGCGGCGAGACGGTTTTCCTGTTGTTGTAATCAGAAATCAGCTTTTCTTTCCATGCCATAACATCCTCCGCGTCGATCAATCCTTTTAATGCATATGCATTGCCCTGGTTTATGGCGGCTATTATGCAAGGGGCATTCTTCTCCATAAACATCAATTGTTCTATTTGTTCACAGTCCGTATAATAAGCCTCATTCATGGACGTATCCTGTGATGGCGCTTTCCGGAATTCTTCTTTAAATGGTGCCCTGACAGAATGATACCATACCATATCGGAGAGCAGGTGAACAAGATAGCCGACTAAAAAATCCTTATTTTCGGCAGTGCGGTATTCATAAAAAAAGGGATCAAAATGGCTGACAGAACTGCTGCTGTCAAATCTGTAATGTGATATGTCCTTCATTTCTCTTGTATAATTCTCTTTTACATGTACCGCATCCGGAGCAATACTTCCTAACAGGAAATCACCATAGGAACCGATTGAACCGGATTTTTCTGTATATATTTTATCCGCAATCAGTAAATGCATCATTGGCTGTGCCATATTCATCTCCTGGTTCTTCACATCTTTTTAATCCCTAACCCAAACGTTTTACCTGCTCGTCTATCTCCAGTTCCAGCACTCTTCCCCTAAGCAACTCTTCAAAATCCTTCTTCACATTGGGATTGCCCTCCCGGAGTAGCTTGCTGATCAGCCTGTTGGAACTGGTATTGACCCAATAGGCTCCCACCATTTTTTTATCCAGGAAATTAAGAATAGACCAACTTATCGCTCTGGCCATGATATACCTCTCTTTCCCACTTTTTCCGGTACATTTCACTCTCAGTCTTTCTCTTTCGTCACATATCTGCCAGACAGAGGGCCGTCCTCCGAAAAAACACTGGAAAAATCCCTCACCTCCTGTACCCTTCGTCGTACCGGTCCACCATCTCCGTGATTTCCAAGGCAAAGCGGGGATAGGCCATCACGATATCCTTAATTTCCTGCTTCGCTTCCCCGGCCACCGAGGCGTTGTAATCCATCTGCTTGCGCAGGGACTGTCTGCGCAGAACCAACTCATGCCGCCGTTCCACCTGCTCTCTGTGATCCAGGATCACAGACACGTTCCCCGACAGCTGCTCCGGATACTGGATGTGATAATGCCCCAGCTGGGCCAGCAGCTGTTTGTGGTAATATTCCCGCCTGGCCTCCGTCTCCGCAAACTGCTTGCGCTGCTCCTTCTCATCCAGGTACTGATGATACAGCTTCTCCAGTTTTTTTCCGCTGTCCACATCATACTTGATATAGTAATAATCCAAAAGGTTCTTATTGTTCACATAGCGGATCTTCACCTTGTTCTGGAGTTTGACCAGCCTCCTGGCATCCCGCAGCACCCGGTCCATCTCCCGATCCGCGTCCATATGCTTCACCGCCAGGATCGTCAGTGCCAGTGCCGCCGCCAGCACTGCGATAAAGTAGCCAATCTGGGTCTGCATCCCAAGGCCGAACTGCAGCACTGCCAACAGGAGCAGGCAGATCACCAGGGCCGTCAGGAAGATCACCGCCATCCCCCGCTGGTTCTCCAGAATGCCGTGCAGCTCGTTCTTCCGGTACTCGTAGGCAAGCCTCTCCCCCTCCAGGCGCTGCATGTCCTGCTTCACCAGTGTGCCATAATGTTCGGTTTTTCGGATTTTTTCAATTCCCTCCTCCATCTCCGATTCCCGATTTTTCATCTGATAATAGACTGCGTCATCCATCCGGTTCTTGCGCTGGGTGAAGTTCTCATACTCCCTCTCCATATTTTGCAGCTTCCGGGCAGTGATCTCCAGCGTCTCCTTCTCCTGATCGGGCAACGCCTCCAACTCCTCCAGATCCGTCAGGTACGCCGATACCCTGCTGTATTCCCCCTGCAGCATCTCCAATTCCTGAGATGCCTCCGCAATCTGCTCCAGGCAGTCCGTCACATACCGGGTGCGCTCCTCCTCCTGCTCAAAATCCACACCCCCCCTGGCGTTTACCAGCTTCTCCCATTCCCCTTCCTGGGCTTTCCTCCTGCCCCGGGAGGTAAATATCTTTTTAAAAAAATCCAGAATCTTCAATTCCTACCTCTTTCCTGCCCCTGCGGGCTCTGCAACTTCCCTGGATATCCTTTTCCCACCGGTCCATTTGCGGTAATCATTCTTCAGCGCCTGTAGGATCCGGTCCGTTTCCTCACAGTATTCCGAAAGCTCCCCTCCGGCCCTGCGGGCCCGCAGCTGCGCCAGACGCTTGTACTCCGGAGTGTCCCGCCATGCCAGCTCCGTGACCTCCAGGGACCGCTCCAGTTCCAGGGAAGCTCGGTACTGCTCCGGACACTCCGCCACCAGGGACACATAATCCCGCTCCGGAAGCTGCATTCTCCTGGCTGCCAGATAATCCGCAAAATAATCCTGCCGCTCCCCGCCGGTCTTCCACGCCTGGTAAAAGTACTCCGCCGCCTGCCCGTAAAGCATCTGCCTGGCATGGATCACCCCCTTATTGTGCAGGATGTCCGCCTGTAACGCCTGCAGTACAGGCACCTCCATCTCCTGATTCTCCCGGATGCGCGCCAGCAGCCGGTCATAGGACTTCAGGGCCTCCTCATATCGCTTCTGCTCCGCCAGATGGTCCGTCTGCAATTTCAGCTTCTCATAATCCGACAGCCCCGATCCCGCCTTCAGTGTCTCCTCCACCTGCCTGACCGTCTCCGGGCCGTACAAACCCACATAGGTCATAATCCGACCCACAAAATCACTGAGGGATTCCTGCCTGCGCGCCAGCGGCTGCAATGCCTGCGCCAGTCCCGGCAGCTGGCAGTCCTTTCCGATAAAATCCAACAGCCCGTCGTTCATAACCGAACAATCCAGCAGAAATGCGTTCTCCTTCAGACAATAACACAACTCCTCCATGCAATATACCCGCACCCCCAGCTTGGGCAGCACATAGGGCTCCTGGGCGTAATCTCCCACGCAGACCATGACTGCCGCCTCGTCCTGGGCTATCCCCCGGTCATCGTCTGGAGCATAGTCCCGATCCCGGGCGTTGCTCTGCGTATAATCCCGATCCTGTGCGTTGCCCCGGTTCGGGCCCCCGGCATTGCCCGGGGCTGCCCCCCCGGTCTCCTCCGTCCTGCTGTCCCCGCAGGTGATACGCTGTCTCCATGTGATCTGTGTAGCCGGGCGGATTTCGCCGAAGCCCAGATCCTCCAATTCCACACAGAGCAGCCTTTCCCCCTCCAGATACAGCCTCATTCTGATTCTGGAGAGTTCGCAGTACCCCAGTTCCTCCGTCCCCTGCTCCTGAGGCAGTTCCCCCAGGGAGAGGGGCACTGCGGCCACGCCTCCGGCGATCAGGGGCGTAATTGTCAAACGGATATAGGAAGCCCTGCGGACATATAGTTCGCAGCAGTACTCCGATTCATACCAGTTCTCCCCTGCGTCCAAAAGGGCATAATAGGATTCCTCTCCCTGGCGAAGCACCTTCATGCCAATATTGTACTTTAACTTGTCGCCGCCCAGAAACACATGCTCCTTGCCTGCCTTGCTTCCAAAATGCTTGTCCAGCAGGCAATAGACGGCTCCTTTGCTGTACAGGTTCACCCCCTGGAACACGCGCCTGCCCTTACAGAGATATTGCAGGCTCTGGGGCATCCACTCCCCGGCAAAGCTCTCACCGATCAGATAAACCGATGACACCGTACCCTTCTCGCATTCCTGACATACCACCTCCAGCAAATCCCTGTCCAGCCGGGCCAGACGCTCTCCCTCCAGGCCGCTTACATCAGGCAGGCAGCTTTCCCCGCAAAAAGGATAGACCCACTGGTGGACATAGGCCACAATCGGAGTTGTCCGTTTATTGCACTCCATGCGCATACTGTAGATCCCATCCTCCCGGTAGTCAAACAGCACCGTCTGGCAGGCCCACAAGTCCCTGGACTGGTAGAGCATATAATCATAGAAGCTCTCCGCATAGCTCTGATAATACACCCTGGTATAGCCCAGGCCCAGCCCCAGCACCGTCTGATTCAACACCTGGATCAGAATACCGTCCAGCTTCCTGCATGTGATCATCATCGCCACAATCCGCTCCGGTGCGGACACCAGAGACAGCAGTCCCAGGCTTCTCTTCATAAACAGGGTGAGCAGTGCCACCGGCTCATAGCTTTCCCCGTCTATCAATACCTGTTCTCCGGCCACTGCCAGATCCACAAGGCTTTCCACCAGGATGGCCTCCCCGGGATATTCCTGCGAAAACCGCAACGCCTCTCTGCCAAAGAACCACTGCCCCGTGCCCTGGCGTTTGCACAGCACAGTGGGGATATTATAATGTTCCTCCCCCGCCACACAGGACAGGGTCTCCACCTCGCTGTCCTGAGACAGGTAGGAGTAGCTGATCTGGGAAAACACATTCCCCAGATCATAACCAATGATAATCTTGTCACCTGCTGCTCCCAGCATACCACACCTCCACACCGGGCCGTCCCCTCTTTTCCGGCTTTGACCGGCTCCTCTTTCCGGTTTCGCTCTGCCGGCTTCGCCCTGCCACATTCCCGGCTTCACTCTGCCGGCTTCACTCTGCCGGCTTCCCGGCTTCACTTTGCCGGCTTCACTTTGCCGGCTTCGCCCTGCCACATTCCCGGCTTCACTCTGCCGGCTTCGCCCTGCCA
>CAMWSA010000251.1 GCA_947176785.1 uncultured Lachnospiraceae bacterium | reverse complement strand
AAAGCTGGTTGCCGTGATAGAGTACGCCGTCCATGTCGCAGATGAACCCTTTTTTCTGTCTTAACTGTTCTATAGGCTTTTCTCCTGTCGATTCGTCCCGATTTCGGCTGCTTGCCGATGTAGGCCAGGATGCCGCCGTCCACATACAGGATATGGCCGTTCACCGCATTGGAAGCCTCGGAGGCCAGGAACACGGCGGGGCCGGTCAGTTCCTCGGCCTTCAGCCATCTGTTGGCAGGGGTCTTGGCACAGATAAACTGGTCGAAGGGATGTCTGCTGCCGTCCGGCTGAAGCTCACGGAGAGGCGCTGTCTGAGGGGTCTCAATGTAGCCGGGCCCAAGGCCGTTACACTGGATGTTGTACTGGCCGTACTCGGAGCAGATATTCTTGGTCAGCATCTTCAGGCCGCCCTTGGCGGAAGCATATGCGGACACGGTCTCACGTCCCAGTTCGGACATCATAGAACAGATGTTTATGATCTTGCCGTGGCCCTTCTTGATCATGGAAGGGATAACGGCCTTGGACACGATGAAGGGTGCGTTCAGATCCACATCAATCACCTGACGGAACTGCTCGGCGGTCATCTCGGTCATGGGGATGCGCTTGATGATGCCCGCATTGTTCACCAGAATATCAATGACGCCCACCTCTGCCTCGATCTGCGCCACCATGGCGTTCACGGCCTCCTCGTTGGTCACGTCGCACACATAGCCGTGGGCCTTGATGCCTTTCTCGGCATAGGCTGCCAGGCCCTTGTCCACCAACTCCTGCTTGATGTCATTGAAGCAGATGGTTGCACCGGCCTCCGCATAGGCGGACGCGATGGCAAAACCGATGCCATAGGATGCCCCTGTTACCAGTGCCACTTTGCCTTCCAGGCTGAAATTTGTGAATTCGCTCATTTTTGTCTCTCCTTTTATTTTATTGAGTTTCAGGCAGACGCAAAATCCCCTTTCCCTCACGCGCATGTTATCCAACCGCCGTCTCGGGAAAATATTCCGCGCATGCCCTTATTTATAGTTCCCTTATGTCTGTAACTGCCGCATCCGGGCGGACCTCCCGGTAAGCTTCCCGGCCATGCGGGAGCCATGCACGCGATTTCTATCGCAGTTCCTGATTGGACACGCCGTCCATGTCGTCGAAGTCCTGGTTTTCTCCCACCATGCCCCAGATAAAGGTGTAGGCCCTGGAGCCGCAGCCGGAATGGATAGACCAGCTGGGGGAAATCACTGCCTCTTCGTTGCGCATCACAATGTGGCGGGTCTCCTGGGGTTCTCCCATGTAGTGCATCACAAAGGCGTCCTCGGGCATCTCAAAATACAGATATACCTCCATACGTCTGTCATGGGTATGGCAGGGCATGGTGTTCCACACGCTGCCGGGCTCCAGCCTGGTCATGCCCATCTCCAGCTGGCAGCTTTCCACCTGGCCGGGCAGAATATATTTGCAGATAACCCTGTGGTTGGCGTCCTCCAGGCAGCCCAACTCCACCTTGTTCTCATCCTTCACAATGACTACGCCCTCCTCGGGAGTACCCTCGGGCCTGATCAGCACGGTGGGACAGGTACGGTGGGCCGGAGCGGAATTCAGATAGAACTTGGCAGGGTTTGCCGCATCCTCGCTGGCAAACACAATATCCCGGGAACCCATGCCGATGTACATGGCCTCCTTGAAGCCCACCTTGTACACCCTGCCGTCCACGGTGATGGTGCCGGCACCTCCGATGTTGATAACGCCTAACTCTCTTCTCTGGCAGAAATACTCTGCCCTGAGCTCCTCCCCTGCGGTCAGGGTGATGGGCTCCACAGGCACTGCCGCACCTGTGATGATTCTGTCGATGTGGCTGTACACCAGCTTGATCTGTCCGGGCTCGAAGAGATTCTGAATCAGAAACTCCTCTCTCAGACGATCCGTTGTGTAATGCTTCACATCTCTGGGGGATACTGCTGTTCTCAGTTCCACGCTGCGCCTCGCTTTCTCCGGTGGACCGGCGGATTCTCCCAGCCCTGCGGTCCTGCCCTCCGGGGAATCCCACAGGGCAGCCTCTCCCGCATCTGCGGCGCTTTGCAATCCGCCGGAATACCGGTCATTCCTGGTTACTCTGCAAATATAGATAAAATCTCTATGTAAGCGCTTACATTATAACATGTTTCCCATCCGATTTCAAACAAAATTTCAAATTTTTGTATGAAATTTTTGTGGAGGTGGGACTTTTCAGAGAGCGGCTGGCCCCGGAACATGATTTACAGGGCAGCCCTTCCATAAAAATCGGCCCCGATAGCGGGGGATTTTTTCTGATGTCTCCTTTCGTAAACCCTCAAAACTGCGAAAGACACTGCTTGCCAGGCAGCGAACCCGTTCGCGCATTGTAATCGAAACAGGAGCAGATGAAATAAGGATGCACTTGACGTACCTCTGTTTACTGTCTGAAAGTAAAAATAACTTCAATTATTGTGCATAATGGCATTCCCTTTTATCACAAGAAAGTTTATAATAAAGCCAAATATCATTGCAAGGAGATTTCTTATGAAAAAGAGGAACAAAAATGATTTTGCCCCCACCCCGCCCATGGGCTGGAACAGCTATGACTATTATGATACCACTGTAAATGAAGAGCAGGTGAAGGCCAATGCGGACTATATGGCCGCCCATCTGAAAAAACACGGCTGGGAATACATAGTGGTGGATATCGAGTGGTATGCCATCGGTGCAGGAAGCCGCCGGGACGAGTACCAGTATATCCCTTTTGGGGAGGTGGCCATGGACGAATACTCCCGCCTGCTGCCGGACCCCGCCCGCTTTCCCTCCTCTGTGGATGGGGCAGGCTTTAAGCCTTTGGCCGATTACATCCATGACCTGGGTTTGAAGTTCGGCATCCATATCATGCGGGGCATCCCCCGGATCGCCGCCCACCGTCACTGCGCCGTCAAGGGCACGGAGGTGACTGCCAACGACGTGGCCATCGCCTCTTCCGTCTGTCCCTGGAACCCGGATATGTACGGGGTAAAGGATACCCCCGCAGGACAGGCTTACTATGACTCTCTGATGGAGCTGTATGCCTCCTGGGGGGTGGACTTTATCAAATGCGATGATATCTGCCGCTATGACCAGCCCTCCTGCAGGGATGAGGTGCGGATGCTGTCCACGGCCATCGCCCGCTGTGGCCGTCCCATTGTGCTGTCCCTGTCCCCCGGGCCGGCCCTGATTGACCAGGCGTGGTATTACGAGACCCATGCCAACATGTGGCGGATCACCGATGATTTGTGGGACAATTTTGAACTGTTGAAAAATATGTTCTACCGCTGCGAGTTATGGCAGGAGCATGTGTCCGCGGGCTGCTATCCCGACTGCGACATGCTGCCCATCGGCCAGTTGGGCAAGGGCTTCGGCCATGAGTGGACCTCCAACTTTAGCCAGGATGAGGCCCGGACCATGATGACCCTGTGGTGTCTGTTCGGCTCCCCGCTGATGATCGGCGCGGAACTGACACTGCTTGATCCTGCGACACTGTCCCTGCTGACCAATGACGATTTGCTGGCCATGCTGCCGCCCTCCGTAAAGCCCCACCAGATCTGCCGGGACGGAGAAAAAGCCATCTGGCAGGCGGATGACGAAGCGGCGGATGCCCATTACGTAGCCCTGTTTAACCTGGGGGAGACAGAACAGGAACTGTACGTATCCCTGGACGAACTGGGATATGAGGAAAACGTCACCCTGAAAGAGCTTTGGACCAAAGAGACCGGCTTGGCCCAGACCAGGATCTCCGTCACTGTCGCCCCCCACGCCTGCGCGGTGTACCGGGTCAGCCGGCAGTAATACATTAGAACCATAGCTCCGTGTATAAAACACTCCTCGTCAGGCCCGCTTTATAAAAACAGTGCCTGGAGGAGTGTTTTTTCTCTTTAATTCCATATTCCGGGCATATTCCTCAGGGGACGCGCTGACCGACAGTACGTCGGCATTCTTCCGCCAAGTCCTTTTAATCTGCTCCACCAGCCCTGCCCTCCCTTTTCCTGCGGCGCAGCAGCAGGATTCCGGCAAATGTCAGGATGCTCACGACACTCAGCAGGATTCCCTGCTTCAGGCCATAGGGCACATATTCCATATCAATCTGATAACTGCCCGGCTCCAAATCCAGCGCCATCAAACAGTTACCCACCAGCACGGGTTCCTGCTCCGTCCCGTTTACCCTGATTCGCCATCCCTTCTCATAGGGAATGGACAGGATCAGCCGCCCGGCCTTCGCAAGTTCCAGCTTTCCGCTCACATGGGTGTCATCGTGGGACACCTCCTCCAGATGCTCCTCTCCCAATGCCTCCAGCGCCTGCGCCAGCACCTCCTCGTCCATCCGGTAGGCCGTCAGCTTAAATTCCGGCGTCTCGTCACTGTCGTCGTCATTGCTGAAGGTCACCGTGCGCCCTTTCTCCAAATAGCCCACATACAGCACCGAATAAATCTTCAAATCACTGTATTTCCGCTCCAGGGCCCCGGTCATGGCAATCTTCTTTGTGCCGGAGCCGGTGAGCAGCATATAGTAATAACCGTCCTCCTTGGCCGTCAAAGTCACTTTTTCCCCGGCCTGCTTGCACTCGGAGCGCCTAAACAGCACGCCGTCCACCCCCAGCAGCCGAACCATTTCATTCTGTAGCTTCAACGGCTCCCCCTTGTAGCCCTCGGGCAGATCATACCCTGTCGGGGCCACGTAGCCAAAGGGCAGCGTGGCCTCACAGGCATACAGAGCCACCCGGCCCCTGGTATCCACCAGGGAGTAAAGGCTGTTTTCCTCGCTCCGGGCCTTCTCCTCCGGCTCTCTGCCAGACGCTGCACCCGTGGGCTTTCCGTCTGACACTGCCCCTGTGGCTCCCCCGGCTGGCATTGCCCCAGCGTTTCTCCCCTCCGGTACCCTCCCGGCTACTCCGCCAGCCTTTTTCTCAGCCGGCTCCTCATCGGCTTCTCCATAAAGGTAATTCACGTTCAGCAGCGCCGAGAGGAAGGCAGTGGCCCCATCATAACAGTAATACACCTTACTGTGGCGCATTCCCAGCCGCTCATACAGATCCGCCACGGTGGAATTCATGGTGGAGGAAAATACGGAGGCGGTGGGATATCCCGCCAGCGTGCCGTCGTTCTTGGTGGTGCGGGCAAATTTCTCCATGCGGAAGATCCCGCTGTTCCCCGCCGCTGCCTCCCGCTGCCGTGCCAGGCCATACAGCTCCTCATAATTGCCCAACTGCCTCAGGTAAGCGGAGCGGCTGGTGGTGCCTACGCTGGTGTCAAAGGTGTTGATACCCGTCTCCAGCACCACCGCCAGCAGAGTGAGCCCCGTCAGCCACATGCGCCACTCCTCCCGCCCCCGGGCCTGGGGCGGACACTTTATATCCTCCTGGCCGGCCTGCACCTCCCGGAGTCCCCGGGTGCGGTAAAAATACAACAAAATGGCATCCACGGTCACGAACAGCAGCGTGGCGAGCCACACCCCGTCCGAAAAATCCTCATGCTCCACAAACTGCTGACAGCACAGCAGGAACAGCACCGTCCCCAGATAGCTGTACAGGATGTACCTGGGTTCCAGCTCCCGCAAGTGTGTAAAGCACTCATAACAAAGAATCAGTATGAGAAAAATATACAGAAAGGTCTGTCTGCCGGGCAGGGAATCCGGATAATTAAAGCCATGCCACAGAAAGTCCATCACATTGGTGCCGAAGCTGACCAACATAAAGCCCGCCAGAGCCAGGTGCGCAAAGCGCCGTCTCATAGGGATCCCCGGATTCACCGCATACAGGGGCACCAGCAGGAAAGCCGCCACGCCGCAGTAAATGTTTGGCCAGTGAGCCAGCCCCCGATCAGACGACACACACATGCAATGCCTAGCCAGTTCTGCAAGCACGGAATAATAGGTCTTAACCTCCGCCGGAAA
>CAMWSA010000250.1 GCA_947176785.1 uncultured Lachnospiraceae bacterium | reverse complement strand
CCGCAAACACGAACAACGACGCAGGCACCCAGGCGGATGACTCCGGCGACAGCGCAGGCAGCGGTGAGGTAACCGAACTGACTTTCTACAATGCGGACCTGAACGAAGATGATCCATGGACGGATCCGGTTGCACAGGTCCTGACCGAAAAAACAGGAGTAAAATTAAACGTAGACCATCCGGTAGGCGAAGACAAACAGCGGATCTCCTTAATGATTGCAGAGCAGAACTTTCCGGATATGATCTATGCCAAAGGCGATGCGGGCAGCCTGATCGACGCGGGCGTAATGATCGATATGACAGACCTGATCGAAGAATACGGCCCGAATATTAAAAAAATGTATGGGGACGAATTTGACAAACTGAAATACTCAGCGGACGATCCGTCCATTTATCAGTTATCATCTTACCAGATGGGCGGCACCAAATTTGAAGATTCCGGCACGGCGCAGGTGCAGTGGGCAGTTATGAAGGAAAATGACTATAAAATACCGGAAACCCTGGAAGAATTTGAGCAGATGCTTAAAGATTATAAAGAAGCGCATCCTACAACAGAAGACGGCTCAGAAACAATCGGCATTACACTTTCCGCATCTGACTGGCACTGGATGATCACCCTTGGCAATCCGGCAGGCTATATCGCAGAAGGCGCTCCGGATAACGGCCAGTGGCTGATTGACGAAAACTATAATGCTACTTACAAATTTACTTCCCCTAAGATCCGCGAATATTTTAAATGGCTGAACAAATTGTATAACGAAGGCCTTCTGGATCCGGAATTTGCTACCCAGACCCATGACGATTATATCGCAAAGATTGCCAGCGGACGTGTCCTTGCCCTTTTGGATACCCAGTGGGATTATCTGGATGCTGAAAAAATACTGAAATCCGATGGTAAACTGGAACAGACCTACTGCGGGCTTCCGCTGACCGCAACCAAGGATCTGAAAGCTCCGTCACTTATGTACCAGGGCCTTGCAACCGGCCAGGGCGTGGGAATCACAACCGCCTGCGAAGACCCGGTGGCAGCGATCAAATTTTTAGATTATATCTGCTCTGATGAAGGCCAGATCCTTGTAAACTGGGGGATCGAAGGAACAAATTACCAGATTGATGAAAACGGCCACCGTTACCGTACCGAAGAAGAGATCAAGGAAGAATCCGAAAATAAAGACTATAAGAAAACAACAGGCGTAGGATTCCACAACTATCCATTCCCATGCTACGGCACCGGCGTGACAGATTCCACCGGCAGCACCTATACAACAGACAGCAAGGAATCTATTATTGCAGAATACAACGAAGAGCAGCAGGCCGCATGTAAAGCATGGAATGTAGAGCTGCTGGTAGATATATTCCCACAGCCTTCAGAATTTGAAACACCAGCATTCCCTCCGACCTGGGCATATTCCATGCCAACCGATTTTGTAGAGATCAGCAACAAGCTGGATGAAATCGCACAGGCTTCTTTAGTAAGCTGTGTCATTGGAAGCGAAGCTGATTTCGACGGTTCCTATGACAAGATGATTTCTGATCTGGAAGGCTCCGACATGGCCGACGCGGCACAGATCCTGACAGATATGGTAAAAGGAAAAGTAGAACTGACACAGTAACAGGCCCTTTCCGTTACCATTCACATTCCAGCCGGAAAACAGGCCATGCATTCAGATTTTCTGATCATGGCCTGTTTTTATAACCGTTCAGATACTACTATCACTGTTCCCTGTTTTGTAACTGCTCAGATACTACTATCACTGTTCCCTGTTTTGTAACCGTTCAGATACTGCTATCACTGTTCCCTGTTTTTGCCAGATAATAAGCATCGGTCAGATCATAATGCTCCATAACCGCACAGATTCCTGCCTGTCCGTTCCGCGCTGCCAGTCCTTCATAAATCCTTACATGGCAGGCCAGTATTTTTTCCCAGTCTCTGGCACCCGTATGTCAAGCCCACGACAAAAAAATTTACGACTTTTTTTGAGGATTTCCGGGCAGCCGCATAGCTGCCCGTAGCTACTTAATACGGTATTCATGGCTCAAGCCTCCTTTCCCGGTTCGCTTATTCCTAAGAAATCCTGTGTCACATATTCAATCTCGATCCGGTCTCCCGGAAAGATATAGACCTTACTGATAAGCCTGTCAATCAGGGCTTGCGTCAGTGTGTCGGCGCTGCCTACTTCCTGAACGATCTCACGCTGTTTCAGCTTTGCTTCATAATCGCTCTGTATCTGCTTGGTCTGTGCGGTAATGGCGGCATGGACATTCCTTGCCTGCACCAGTTCCGCATCATATACCGCCTTGCGCTCCTGGTAGGTTTCCAGGTCAATCTCTCCAAGTGCATACTGTTCATAAAGCTGCCGTTTGCTGTCCTGAATAGAGCGGAGCTTTTCTTCGTGCTCGGCCTGCTGGACCGTCTGCAAATTCAGCTTATCCTTGCTGCTGTCAATCCCCAGCGCCGGACACATTTGTGCCCGGATTGTTTCAAGGATCGCCTGCTCCAGATCAGCCATTTTCACCCTTACCCCATGGCAAGGAAGGGTTTCTGCCACTTCGGAGTGACGGCAGTAAAACCACGTTCCATTTCTAAGTGACATAGCATGGTCGCAGCAGCCGCAGAATACTTTCCCGCGGAGAAGGTAGTCGCGCCGTTTTTTATTGGGAAGGGAGAAACGCCTGATCGAAGCGTTGGCTTTCTCAAACAGCTCCATGCTTACGATTGCCGGGTGGTGGTCCGGTATTTTGAACCATTCGCTTTCATCCTTTAGCTTCATGCGGCGGCTGCCGATTTCCTGTACCTTACGCTTGCCGATCACATAAGTGCCGATATACCGCTGGTCCTCCAGCATCCGCAGGACCGTTGAGCTGCTCCAGACGCCGTGTGTCCTGGACACATTATAATGGTCTTTCCCTTTATCCCTCCGGTATTCCCCAGGGGTGGGGATATTCATGGCATACAGTTTCCGCGTGATCTCGGCGGCCGTATTGCCGTCAGCCGCCCATTCAAATATCTGCCGTACAATCCCTGCAACGTCCCCGTCCGGCTCCATGCGCCCGTCTGCGCTCTTGCGGTAGCCATAGGGACAGATAACGCTCTGGTACTCGCCCCGGCGCATCTTTGCATATTTGGCGCTTTTTGTTTTCATGGACATATCCCGGCTGTAACATTCGCTGATAAGATACTTAAAGGCAACGTCAATCCCTCCGGTATCTCCTTTGAAATTGGCGGTGTCAAAATCATCACTGACCGAGATAAACCGGGTATGGTAGAGCGGGAACACCCGCTCAATGAAATAGCCGGTCTCAATGCTGTTGCGCCCAAACCGGGAGAGGTCTTTTACGATGATACAGTCGATCTTCCCGGCCTGGACCATCGTCAAAAGCTCCTGTACCGCAGGGCGCTCAAAATTCGTACCCGTATGGCCGTTATCAACAAATTCCAGGACCTCGCCGTTATCCCATTCCGGCAGCGACATGGCCTTTTCCCGGAGGATCAGCTTTTGGTTGGGAATACTCAAACTCTCGGTCTTAAAGTCCTCCACGGACAGACGGATATAAAGGGCGATCACATATTTTTTGTGCATGGTTCCACCGCCTTTCCCTGGAATTCACTCTTGAAGCGGAAAGTTACATGGATATTCCGCTCATGGTCGATTTCGATCCGCTCAATCAGCCGGTCAATCAGTTCTGCTGTAAGCGCGTGGTCCTGCGCCAGTGACTTTGCATCCTTTTCCATTGACCGGTAGCGCACAAGCCGGCTGTCCAGGGCGTCCATATCCTTTTCCAGCGCCTCAATCTCGCCGGACAGTGTGCCGATGGATTCCTCATAAGCTGTTTTCAGTTCAAAGTATTCCTCATTTGTTAAGATACCCTGGACGAAGTTCTCATACAGGCCGCGGATCAGCCGACGTTTCTTTTCGGTTTCCTGCCGCCTGGCCGACATCTGGGTTTTCAGCCTGTCTTTGTCCTTTTTCTGTTTTGCCTCCAGTTGAAAGAGGGGGAGGGACATTCCCAGGGCAACAGACAGCTCTTTTTCCAGAATAGCTGTGACCGTGGCAATAAGCTCCGTTTCCTGCATCATCACGCCTTTACAGCTATCCTTTGCCACACGGCTGTTGGTGAGGCAGTGGAACCAGTATACGTCCGGCCCTTTCTTTCGCTCGGCACGCTGCCGGTGGAGGCTCCTGCCGCAGTCGGCACAGAACACCTTCCCCTTGAAAATGTTTGGGGTGTAGGGCCGCTTTGGGACCGCCCGGCTTTCCTCGCAGATTTGTTTCCGATATTCCTGCACCGCTGTAAAGAGCTCATAACTGATGATCGGCTCATGGGTGCATTTGGCAATAATCAGGTTGTCCTCCCCTGCCTTAACCTGCTGATGGTCCACGATCTTTGTTTTTCCCTGCACCAGATCGCCGGTGTAGACCTCGCTTTCCAGAATCTTCATTACGGTACGTGTCTGCCATTTCCCGCTCCCGATCAGGCCGGGGCTGGTAATCTCGCCGGTGGATTTTTTATAGTGGCTGGGCGCCGTGATCCCCATTTCATTCAGGTTGCGGACGATACGGTTCAGCGCCACATGCTCATGCGCCCACTCAAAAATCTGCCTCACAACAGGGGCGGTATCTTCATCGATCAGCAGTTTATGGCAGTTGTCAGGGTCTTTGCGGTAGCCGTAGGGCGCCCGCGCGCCGATGTAATCGCCGTCTTTCATGGCCTGCCTTGCCTGGGCCTTGATTTTCCTGCCAATGTCCAATGCGTAAGCCTCGTTTATCATATTTTTCAAGGGAAGCATAATACCGCTGTGGAGGCTGCCGGGGTCTGCCGTGTCAAACTGGTCCGTGACCGCAATAAAACGGACGTTGTGGGTATGGAAATACTGTTCGATATAATAACCGGTATCAATGGAATTCCGCCCCAACCGGAAGAGGTCCTTGACAATCACACAGTCAATATGGCCCGCCTCAATATCGGAAAGCATCTGCTGGAAACCGGGGCGGTGGAAGTTTGTACCCGTCGCTCCAGTGGCGATATAGGTATCATAGACAACGAAATCCGGTTTGTCCGCAAGGAAATCATTCAGCACCAGCTTTTGGTTTTCCACCGAACAGCCCCGCTTTTTGTTATCTTCCACAGAAAGACGGATATACAGTGCCACATGCACATATAAGGACGGCGCCGGCATGGGAGCCGTTGCCTGTTTCCTGCTCTTTCTTGCCATTTAGCCCACCTTCCTTTCTTTGCCCTGTACGGCATTCTGTTCCGCCAGGGAAACCGCTTTCTGGTATTCATCCTGATAATTAAATTCAATGTGCAGCTCGTCTTTCCCCATTACCCGTATGCTGCGGATAAGCTGCATGACCGCCCTCCGGTCAATTTCCTCCATCGTGGAGAATTGCATAAAGTGGTTGATCCAGCGGTTCCGCTCGCTGCGGTTCTCCAGTACGTCCGTCAGCTTTTCGTTCCACTCGGCAACCGCTTTCTGCAGCAGTTCAATATCCGCATTGTATTTCCACTTATAGGAGAGGAATTCTTCTTTGGTGAGAATCCCGCTCACCAGGTTTTCATAGAGTTTTGCCTTGAAACCCTCAGCCTGCGCCATACGTTTCTCATTTGCTTTGATCTGCCCGGCGTATTCCAGGGCCAGTTCCCGGTTGATCCGCTCCTGGCTGATACTGGACAGCAGCGCATCCAGGGAAGCCACATTTTCAATATGCCCTTTCAGGCTGCCCTGCACGCACTCGATCAGGTCGGACTCTTTCAGCATGACGGAAGATTTACACCCGTTCTTTTTGCCGGTAGGACAATAATAGTAGTGGTATTCCTTATCCTTATAGCGGTTGGTCTTGCGTGTCATACGGCAGCCTCAGCAGTCGCAGATCAAAATGCCGGAGAACAGGTAGACTTTATCCGATTTTGGGGAGGTTCTGGTATCAATCATGCAGAGGCGCTGCTCCAGGTCAAAATCATGTTT
>CAMWSA010000249.1 GCA_947176785.1 uncultured Lachnospiraceae bacterium | reverse complement strand
ATAAAGATGTATACATGTTAGTTCTTCTCAAGCTGAAGAAGAGTATGCGTAATACCGTACAATGATACAGGATATCCTGAAAGTGCAGTTAAAATAATGAGTGATGAAATATTAAGAAACATAAACGTAGCATTGTAGTATCTTACCATTAGGAAAATCTTTGAATTTTGAGGAGTAATGAACTTGAAAAGAGTAGTTTTTACAGATCCCAATGGGAATAAAAATGAGATAACTAATATGGAAGCGCTTAAAAGAGAGATAATTGATAAATTTGAAACGTATTGGATGCAAGGAAGCGGAGATGGATATATTTAGCATACAGTGTGAATTTAATCGTCCTGTGGGCCAGGAATATGCTAAAGAATACATATATTTCTATTCGATGTGGTTGGCAAACGGAGGATTAAAAGTATGTTAAATACGTATTTGGAGTACTGCCTAGATGGATATAATGTAATTAAGGAGAAAGTGAGTTCATTGGATGATTTGATAATTACATTACAACAAATAAAGGATGAAAAGGTGAAAACTATTCAAGCAATTTTTTGTGTAGATATTGTTGTTGAGAAGAAAGGAAGATTATCAATTGGGTTAGATGATAGAAGCATTTTAACCTATATTTCTGAAGATTTTGATGAGGCATTAACTTCTCTTGGAGATAAACATGCCCAAGGAGAAACTATGTATTATTTGGGGGAGTATTCTCTTATGTCAAATAAATATGTGATTCCTTATACTAAAGCAATTAATGTGGTTGATTATTGGATTTGTCAGGGCAAATTGAGTGATGCTATAGAGTGGACAGATGAAATATTTTAATGGTCTGGATTAAATGTTTTGCAAAGAAGCAATTTTGACGTATGGATTGCCTTTGCCACTTCAGAAGAAGTGAGTGCGACGTTTATAGAGATATGCCTGTTCTTTTATGCAGTCGATCTAACCGGAGGTCTGCCGCTGATACTAGTTGGTGGGAGAGTAATCATGTTGGGAGAAATTTGGCTATTTGCTTGCGCCAGTAGGATTCCCTTCGGAACATATTCTACCAACTGAATGATGTAGGAATGTTCATTTTTGATGAAAAGCCATTAAGGGCGCTGACCGGAGATGAGAGATATGATGCAGAAAAGGGCATGACAAAGACACTGATGCTCCAGCTAGAGCATCTGAGGATGTCGAATCCATATATGTATGAGAACGCAATTTCAAATATTTAAGGACTATTTGTTATATCAACACCAAACATAGGTCTGTTTGCACCAAATTTTATAGAGATGCACACATTGTTTCCACGGATGAAATGACCGGGATACAGGCGCTGGAACATAAATATCCTGACAAACTCCCATTACCCGGCCAGTGCGCCAAAATGGAGTTTGAGTATATCCGCCATGGCACGACCAGCCTCATTGGGTTCTTTGATGTTGCAACGGACCGTATGGAAATGCTGTATTTAAACTCCACACGCACAGAAGAGGATTTTGTGGAAGCCGTGAAAGTATTGGCAGGGACAGACCCGCAAGCCCCATGGACATTTATATGCGATAGCCTGAACACCCATAATTCGGAAGTCCTTGTCCACTTTGTGGCGGGAGCCTGTGTTCCTGGCGTGGAACTGGGCAAAAAAGGGAAAACAGGGATCCTTAAAAGTATCGAAAGCCGGGCGGATTTCCTGCATGACCCTTCCCACCGGATCCGCTTTGTCTATACTCCGAAACACAGTTCCTGGATGAACCAGATCGAGATATGGTTTGGCATCATTAACAGGAAGCTGCTGAAATGGAAAAGCTACCTGTCAATAGAAGAACTGGAAGCAAGCATCCTGCACTTTATTGAAAAATACAATCTTACGGCACACCCATTTAAGTGGACATATGCCGGAATACCATTAGCAATTTAATCACTGATATTTAAGCAATTCCGTACTAGGAAGATGACTACCTTGAAAACAACATTTATGTTGGTTTGATTAAGATGAAGTGAAACAGTATGACAACACGGCGGTTCACTGCAATGTTATATCGGACAAGAAAAAGAGCGGTAGGTTTAATTATGATGGAATGATATCACCGAAAAATATATTTCATCCTCTAATCAATATTGACTTTTTGTAGTGCATAAAAAGATGATCAATATATTGACCAGTATGGAAAAACGGAGAAAATCTGTTTCAAGTTCGTTTATCATAAAGGAAATTTGGAAGAAATAGACTTAATTAAAACATTAGAATATGAAAAAAGCGGTGTGCTGTTTTTGTTGCGACTATATTATAGAGGGGCAAGGATCTATGTATTTTGTTTTGACATTGGTGGATAAAAAGTGCAGTCATATTTAGTACCATAGTACATTGAAGATAAGATGAAAAGCAAAAATATTTATTCAAATGCATATGTTCAAAATTGCACGAATTGGTGCTGGGCTGTTGCTTGTCGTATGGTTGGTGAGCAATTTATACGAAATAACCAAAATTTCTATTCCCCATTTTCCCATGGAGAAAGAGTATGCATAAGCAGAGAAATAGAGTTGGGAAACTTTAAAAATTCAAGGCGGTGTCATTTGACAGGAATTCGCACGGATGTGGTCAAGCAGGAAAACGGCGTGTTTTTGCTGGACAAAATACAGTGCTCCATTGTAAAGAATGCGAATACAGTATGTCCAGACTGCGATGGAAACTGGCCGGGAGATGACGGGGCGAAAGAACGGGGAATTAAATATGTAGTCACGGGAAACTGTGACAGCGATTTGATCCAGACAGTCAGTCTTGGTTTTTATGATTCGAAGGACGGTTTATTGGATCATTATGTAGAGCAGATGCGCAATGTGTTCTTGCGCAACGATTATATAATAGGAAATACCATATTATACCCAAGGAGAATCTGTCATTCTTTTGTGTTGTTGGATTGGACTGGAAAAGATGAAATTCTGGTTTACGATTCCTGGGATGGAGTTTTTGCCTTTTGGCCGGTAGATGATGTATTCTGTAATGGAATATCTTCTACATTAGGAGACGGAGTAATAAAATGGATCCAATTTATAATATGACACCCTGCTGTGTTCTGCCAGGATTACATGGAACATACTGTCTCAGGCATATACCTCAAAATCTGCCGGTTCAAAAGGGAGCAGGGGACTGATAGTGCCCTGCCGGGGGTTCATCCGCCCCTCCGGCAGGAACAGGCAGGTAAAAGCTTTGTCCTAGAGACTTCCTATCCCAGCATGCAGTCGCTTATTGCCTGCATGACGATATCCGGATTAGGGCAGCTTCCTTTACACCACCGACCAGCAGGCTTGCCTTACAGCGCTTGTTGATGATCCATGGGATGTTGTCAGTAGCATTCAGAACAGCTTCCATGGCAGCGTCTTCGAAGACGGGCTGGCAGTAGCCGGCACCCCGGAGTTTCTCGGAGATGTAAATCCTTCCCTCTTCTTTTGAAAGGCCATCCAGGTGATAGTTCATCACGATCCTCTGGCGCGGCGGCTCATGGATGCTGAGCCGGAGGCTGTTGTTTAACTGCGGGAACCCGGCAAGCGGGACCACTGCACGGTCCTTAGAGTCCATCTCAAAGTTGAAGAGGAGCATCAGGTCATTAAGAGTGGCATTGCCTAAGTAGTTGGCCCGTTGACTCTTCTGCCAAATAATTCACAATACTATAATCAAAGGGAATATAGCTAATTTATAAATTCAAGTTCCCTGCGTATAGAATCATAAACTGCCTCAAAATGATCTGCCTCAAATTCTATGCGCATTATTCCAGAGATGTTTGTTGCAAAACTCTGATGTAGAAAGTTGCAAAGCCGTTTTGTAGGTAATTGCAAAATTGTGGGTTAGGGATGGTTGCCCTTCAAACCATCTCTAAGCCGCAATTCTACAGGGGTTTGGGGGTGTAGCCCCCAAGATTGATATTTTGCAACAATCTACATTTTGCCTTTGCAATATTTCGCCCATATTTTCCCTGAAAAAAACCAATCTCATGAATTACATTCTGCCTTGCGCGTCTCCCCCCATCCATTAATTCATCATCTCTGGTTAACAGAATAATAGCACAGTCACAATAAGTACTTGCTTTTTCCAACTTCTCGACAACAGTTAATCCACTATTAGGCAATTCATCAAGTATAACTATATCTCGCTTTAAGCTCTCCCTAATAAATTCTTTTAGCTTTAATTTCAGTAATCCATTTGAAAATTTATATCTGCAATTGCCGGTATCTTCAACCCTCTGCAAATGCTAACTCCGTGGGATGTTATCCCCATTCTACTAAATATAACTCCACTGCATTGCGCCAAAATCTTTATATCTTCAGGGCTAATCTCTTGAGCAATTAAAATGTAAGGTTCATGATTCCCTTTTTCTTCATATTAAGATGACTCTGAGTGAGATTTTTGAAGGACTAGGGTAAGAAGGAAAGATCGGCAGGGGACAATCCTATTTTATCAAACCCATAGAACCTTAAACACATATTATAGTCAACGATAGTGGAAATATTATAGTCAACGACAGTGGAAATTGAGCCTTTGGTCCTACAAAAGCTTCCATATATGGCTTTTACAGGACCGAAAGCAGATATTTGTTATGCCGTTTAGTATACCAGCAGCGGATATAGTAAGCAAAAACCGCACGATTTCTGATTATGCGCATATCTTAATCATGGAAAAATCTGAAGGGTAAATGATGTTGGCATGAGAAGATGTGTCAGACTGGAAGCGGCGGCAGAAGAGATTTGCAACCAGAGCGCTGTGCCGCCGCTGATTTTTCAGCTGCCTCCCTTGCAGGGCCGCAAAATACTGGAGGAGCTTCAGGATGCGCCTGTGTACAAATATCCTGCGGACATAGCCTCCTGTGAGGTTGATACGGAGGGCCGGGGCGCAGTACCTGTGTATTTTATCGCCCCGCAAAATGCGGCGCATATTGAAAGCGTAATCCTCTATATTCACGGGGCGGGCTGGGTTTTTGGAAGCTTCCATACGCATGAGAAGCTGGTACGGGAGCTTGCCGCCAGAACAAATTCACTGGTGGTATTTCCGGAGTATACACGTTCGCCGGAAGCGAAGTATCCCACAGCCATTGAACAATGTTATTTTGTGCTTTCCCACTTGCGGGAAATCATTGACTACCGCTGGCCCCTTGACGCATGCCATAGGCTGGCTGTGGCGGGGGACAGTGTGGGCGGGAATATGGCGATTGCCATGGGGCTGATATCTAAAATGTGCAAGGGACCTGCCATCCAAAAGCTTCTTTTGTATTATCCAGTGACCAACGCATGCTTTTATACCCCGACTTATTGCCAGTTTGCAGAAAATTATTATCTGTACAGGGAGGGAATGCAGTGGTTTTGGAACCAATATACATCCTGTGAGGCAGACAGAAATCAAATTACAGCGTCCCCTTTGCGGGCAAGCCTGGATTGCCTGAAAAATATGCCCGACACCATGATGATCAACGGCGAGGCAGATGTCTTGCGCAGCGAGGGAGAGGCATTCGCGGAAAAACTCCGCTGTGCGGGCGTGGCCGTCACGGCAGTTCAGATACCGGGTACGATTCATGATTTTGTTATGCTGAATGCCCTGGACCGGACGAATGCCTGCCGTATGGCGATGGATATGTCAACTGCGTGGCTCAATGCGTGTCAGTGACGATTTCTTCCGGGGCAACCTTGTATTGATCCAAAATGCTTTTCCCGGTTCTGCATAACCACCTCTGCGTCAATCGCTTTTTAGTCAGCGACATTAGAAATTCCGCTTTCGGTCCTGTAAAAGCTCCCGTATAAGGCTTTTGCATGAGCCGAAGGCAGAAATTTGTTAAGTCGTTGCCTTTAACTCCGTTAGCCATTTCCTGCCCGAATTCGTAAACAGCCAGCCCATGTGGCTAATTCTTGCACATCTGTCATATAATTCACTGCTCCTTACAACTAATCCACTATTTAGGCGATTGCGAAACTCCCGTTCAGGATACAGGGATTGGGCAATATATACAAA
>CAMWSA010000248.1 GCA_947176785.1 uncultured Lachnospiraceae bacterium | reverse complement strand
GAGTGGACCGTCCCACCTCCGGCAGGGTGCTGATAGAGGACACGGACATCTACGGCATGGATGATGACAAGCTGGCCATATTTCGCAGGCGGCAGGTGGGGCTGATCTATCAGTTTTACAATCTGATCCCGGTTCTGAATGCGGAGGAAAATATAACCCTGCCTTGCGAATTGGACGGCAGACAGCCGGACCCGGAACTGGTGCGGGAACTGGCTCATACCCTGGGGCTGGAAAAGCGGCTGGGACATCTGCCTAACGAGCTTTCCGGCGGACAGCAGCAGCGGGTGGCCATCGGCAGGGCGCTGATCACCCGGCCCGCTATCCTGCTGGCGGATGAACCCACCGGTAACCTGGACAGCAGGGCCAGCGACGAGATCATGGCGCTTCTTAAGGAGGCAAACCAGAAATATAAGCAGACCATTATCATGATCACGCACAATCCGGAGCTTGCCAAGCAGGCAGACCGGGTGTTGACCATAGAGGACGGCCATGTTCAGGAGGGGAGGGCCGCAAGATGAATGTATTGCAGAAATGTTGTTTTCGTTCCCTGAAAGAAAACCGCAAGCGCACGCTGGTGACGATCGTGGGGGTGATTCTTGCCACGGCACTGATCACGGGTGTGGCTTGCCTGGCGACCAGCTTCCGGGCCAGTATGGTGGAATATGAGAAGAAAGAAAACGGGGACTGGCACTACCGTTTTTTGGATGTAGAGCCGGAGAATCTGAAATATTTTGAAGGTAACCGCCATTTGACAAAAATCGTGTTGAAGCAGGCGCTCGGTTATGCTGTCCTGGAGGGCAGCCAGAATCCCGACAAACCCTATCTGTACCTCAGCGCCGTGGACGAGGAAGCCATGACTGCCTACGGTCTGGAACTGACCCAGGGACGGATGCCGGAAAACGGCTCGGAACTGGTGGTCAGCAGACATATTTTATATAATGGCATGGTGGAACTGCAATTGGGCGACACCATTACTCTGGAGGTAGGGCAGAGAGTGTCGGAGGGCTATCCGCTGTACCAGAATCATCCCTATATTTACGAGGAGGAGACGCTGGCTGAAAAGGAGAGCAGGACGTATACCATCGTGGGCATCATCGAAAGGCCCAATTACAATGTGGAGGATCGGGTTGCACCGGGCTATTCCGTATTTACCCTTCTGGAAAATCCCATGGCGGCGGATTCTCTGGAAATCTATGCCAGTTATACGGATTGGGGACTGCGGCATGCCGATCAGGTGAATGAGGGACTGAAAGAGCTGGCGGGTTCGGTGGAAGATAACTATTATCTGTTGAAATGGATACATTTTTCCTTTACTTCCCCTACAATGGATATGATTTATGCCATGGCGTTGATGGCGCTGGCGATTATCATTGTGACCAGCGTGTTCTGTATCCGCAACAGCTTTACGATTTCGCTGACGGAGAAAATGAAGCTGTACGGCAGACTGGCGTCGGTGGGAACCACATCAAAGCAGCAGAGGAAGATTGTATATTATGAGGCGGCCTTTCTGGGAGTGGTGGGAATTCCCCTGGGGATTCTCAGTGGCATCCTGGCATCCGTGATTCTGGTGCGGTCCGTCAGCAGACTGATGGAAAATGCTTCAGATATTGCGTTGGTGTTTGGTATTTCCTGGGCGGCGGTGATTCTATCCGTGGTGCTGGCGGCGGTCACCATCTTTTTTTCGGCGTGGCAGTCGGCAAGGCGCGCCTCCAGGATATCGCCTATCAGTGCCATACGTGCCAATACCACGGTAAAAATCCGCAGAAGGGAACTGCGGTGTCCCCGCTGGATACCGAAGCTTCTGGGAATAGGGGGAAAGGTGGCTTATAAGAACCTGCGGCGTGCCCGCGTCAAATACCGCACCACAGTGATCTCCATCGTGGCGGGAGTGGCGGTATTTATCGGTATGACCACCTTTATGCACGCTGTCAGGCATACCACCGACATACACTATAAAAATATGGAATTTCAGCTTCACTTTTACTGTTATGATTCGGACGCCTATGAGAAGCTGCTGTCCGTGGAGCAGGTGGAGGGAGTGGAAGAGGCAGAACTTGTGCGGGTTGGGCGTTTTTCCGTGCCGTGGCAGGAACTTCCGCTGACAGAGGACTATCTGGGTTTTTTTCATTCAGAGGAAACAGAGGAGGAGGTTATACGGGTCTATTCTCTGGGGGAGGCGGCTTATGCCCGGTATTGCAGCCAGGTGGGCGCTGCTGTAGACCCGGATCAGGCCATTGTATTGGCGGAATACGAGTGGGAATCCTATGATGAGGAGAATCGGCGGCACGAGCAGAGCGGATCGGTTGCCCATTTTCAGCCGGGGGACGTGATTACGGGAAAGGGTGAGGCGAATCTCTCGGTGACAGTGGCGGTCCAGACAGATCAGAAGCCAATGTTTATGAATAACAGGTCTTATTACAACGGTGTGGTGTTGTTTGTCAGCGATAAATGGATGGAGGAGCATCGGGAGGCATTGACCCCAAGCGGGACAACGGTGGACGCGTATTTGAGATGTGAGAATGTGTCCCGGGTGGAGGAGGAAGTGCGCGGAGGTATGAATTTGCTCAACTACTCTGTCACGAACTATGAGAAGGAATACCAGGCCCAAAAAAGTATGCACCTGCTAATTTCGATTTTTCTGTACGGGTTCATCACGGTGGTGGCGCTGATCGGCATTACCAATATTTTCAATACCATCACTACCAATTTGGAACTGCGGGCACCGGAGTTTGCCATGCTGCGGGCGGTGGGGATGACCGGCAGAGAGTTCCGCCGCATGATCTGGCTGGAGAGTCTGTTTTACGGCGGGAAGGCGCTGGCCATCGGTATCCCCCTGGGGCTGGCGATATCCTACTGCTTTCACTTGGCGCTGAAACTGGGGATAGAGACTGCTTACCTCTTTCCGTGGAGCGGCATCTGCATCTCCACAGCCGCCGTAGCGGTGCTGCTGTATGGAACCATGCATTATTCCATGGGTAAAATCAGGAAAAAAAATATTGTGGAGACCATCCAGAACGAGAACGTATAATCAAATAAAACCATAGTGGGCCAGGGCCTGGCGGACACCGCCCTGGCTGGAGGGGGCCGTCACATACTCCACCTGGTCAAAGAGACTGGCGGGGGAGGCATTTCCCATGGCGATGCTGTGGGGCACATAGGACAGCATGGGCAGATCGTTGTTGCTGTCCCCCAGGGCATGGGCATCTTCCAGAGACAGGCCGTAATGCTCCAGCACAAATCGGATACCGGTAGCCTTGGAGTAGCCCCTGGGTACGAACTCCCGAAAGGTGCCGCCCCGGTCAATGCAGTCAAACCATTGGTCGCTGACCTGCCTGAAAGCGGCCAGCTGGGACTCTTCCTGATACCAGATCACGAATTTGTCCGAGAAAAAGTCCTGGCTCTCCAGGTTTTCCGGCATATGGTAGTGGCGGTCCACGAAAGCCTGATACTGGCGGACGGCCCCGGGATGGTGCAGGGGACGACTTAAGTCAAAGGCCACCTGGGCACGGGACTCAAAGAGGATGTCCACGTCCGTCTGGCGGGCAGCCTCCAGGATGCGCATGATTGTGGCGTGGGTCTGAGACACATAGAGTACATCCCTGCCGTCACAGTAGATATTGGTGCCGCAGCCGCACACATAGCCGTCCCAGCCGACGCTCCGAAAGCAGGGTTCCACGTTCTGAAAACATCTGCCGGTGTTGATAAACATTAAATGTCCGTTTTCACGGGCCCGGGCGATGGCCGCAGCCGCATCCCCCGGCACCGAGCCGTCAATCTCGGAGGTCAGGGTTCCGTCTAAGTCAAAGAAAGCGATTTTTCTCATGATAACCTTTCATTTTTATGCTTTTCCTGTTTTTGGCAGGCCGTGTTTACAATTTCAGACTGTATTTTAGCAGTTTATAAGGCTGGCCGTCCCGGCTGTCGATCTTTTGCTCTGAGGCAATAAGGGTAAAACCCTGAGACATAGCCAGTCTGATTGACGCCTCGTTTTGCTCCCGTGTGGAGTAAAGAAACTCTGTGGCTTCGAAATCTTCTTTACAATATTGAACCAGGGCCTGGAGAATCTGTTTTCCGAAACCCCTTCCCACATAGGCAGGCCCCAGACAGATCCCGGTCTCCCCGTACACAGCAGGCGCTATCTGTTCTACGCCCGCAAATCCGATGGGTTCGCCGCCTGCCTTTTCATAGACCAGATAGGTGTCGTGGTCTTTCTGGAATTCGATGGTTTTTTGAATTCTGATCCTGGCGTCGTTCTCGCTGGTGGTGACTCTCCAAAGCATGTGTCTGGCACTTTCCGAATGTGACCAGACATTGTGATACATTCCCTCCCAGTCTGAAAATTTTGCCTTGTCAAGAATGAGGTCTTTTGTTTCAAGCATTTTATTCCCTCTTTTCTGCATATCTGAAATATGTGCCAAGCCAAATTCCTGTCCGGCTTGTGATACGGCTTTCCTGCGTATTTGGAAGTATGCTTTTCCGCCGGAGGTGCCGGAGGCATATGGCTGTTGTCATGCCAGTTCATTCTATCACAGGCCATGGCTTAATACAAGGCGGAATTGCCGCTGAAACCAAAAGCATCAGGCGCTTTATATACCTGGAGCCGTTTAAAAGCCGCTGTATTCCCAAATCAACTACAGGTAGAATTTGGGGACTTACTGTGAAGCAGCCGTTATTGTCATGAAACAGGAGGGCTGTTATACTAAATGAAAGAATACAGGCGCAAGGGAGGCAAAGGCGATATGCGTACAATCGGCGAGACGATCAAGAAAAGAAGAAAGCTTTTAAGCTTTACCCAGCAGGAACTGGCGGGAAAATTGAACATTTCCGCCCAGGCAGTTTCCAAGTGGGAAAACGGGGCGGCTCTGCCCGACTTGGTGCTGATGCCCAGACTGGCCCAGGTACTGGAGACCACGGTGGACAGCCTGTTGGGCTATCATGGTGCCCCGGTGAGCAAGTATGATGAGAGGTATCAGGGGGAGGAATTTTATTGGGGGCTGAATCCCAATCAATTATGTTATGAACTCATGAAATTGAAACCGCCTACCAGACCATACAGGGTACTGGAAATCGGCTGTGGAGAGGGAAAAGATGCAGTCTTCCTGGCCAGGTGCGGCTATCGTGTGAAGGCGTTCGACGAATCTCAGGCAGGCATTGACAAGGCGTTGCTGCTGGCGGAGAAAAATGGCGTACAAGTGGATTTTTTCAAAGCCAATGCGCTGGATTACCAGATTGAAGGGGAGTATGATATCATATTCAGCAGCGGATTTTTTGATTATCTTCCGGACAACATAAAAAGAGAATTTACTTCCATGCTGAAAGGGCACACAGTGGTTGGTGGACTGAACGTGATCAATGCCTTTGTGGATAAACCCTTTATGAAGAAAAAAGAGGGACAGCAAAGGACGCCCTGGAAATCCGGCGAACTGTTTATGTGTTATCACGAATGGCTTTTCCATAAATGCGAACAAATCATATTCGACTGCAACAGCGGAGGCATACCGCATCAGCACTGCATGGACGTACTGATTGCGGAGAAGGTATTGGAGTGAGAGAAGCCCCTGGCTGGGAAAGCACAATGCGTTAGATCGAGGAAAACCCAACCATTCATGAGTATATGAAAAACGTGTGGAAGCACCAGGTGGGAGGCTCAGAAAGGCCGGACAAAAAAAATTAAAAAAAATTTGCCAAAAACTGTTGACATTATGGAAAGGGTGTGGTAATCTAATGAAGCTGTCGCAGTGATAACAAAACGGAGCGGCAGTCGGAGCAGAGCCTGAAGCTTCTGTAAGAGCAGGGCGAAGCTTGAAACGATAGCCGAAGTGTGGCTTTTGACACAAATTCAGTTTTTTGCTTGAAGGCGTGTACGGGGGTATGACTGGAAGCATGCTTGGAGTGGTACTTGGAGCTTGTTAGGAATCGTATTCGCAGTCGTGCCCGGAGTTATGTCAGGAGCATAACTCCCTGGACCTTGACAAATAAACAGCAATGCAACCCTGAAAAT
>CAMWSA010000247.1 GCA_947176785.1 uncultured Lachnospiraceae bacterium | reverse complement strand
ATGCCCTCAATACCGTTGCAACTTTCCCCCGAAAGTTCCTGACTCTCAATCATCTTCTGTCTTTGTTCCGTCATATCCTTTGCTTTGATCATGTTCCACCATTCCCCGGAAACATCCTGGCGCTCAAGCATATTCTGCCATTCTGCAGGAACATCCTGCCCCCCGACATATTGAGCATCTCCCGCCGGATTCCCCAAAGCGTCCTGCCCTTCCCGGCCAGCGACATCTACCACGTTCTCTACCGCCCTGGCCAGGCCGCTCTCCCGGGGCATCAGCCCCCAGCGGGCCTCCATCTGAATGGGCAGCAGAAGCCGGATAAACAGAATTGCCCACACTCCATAGGCATACTTCTTGGGAACTCTGCCCAATGCAAATATCCCCCGCACCGCCAGCAAAACCCCAAAAATAATTGCCGCCTGGCCGCTGATGTTGACCACACCCATAACCAACTCTTTCATATCCGAACCTCCTCTCTCGCCAAAGCTCCCCTAACCTGCGTAAACCAGAGCCAACGCTCGCAATACACACAATCCCGATAGCTCTTTTTCTTTCTTCATATATCCTCATTCACTTTGATTCTTCATCGGTTCTCTTCAATAATCTGCCGCAGCTGCAGAATCTCCTCGTCGCTAAGCTTCCGTCGGGATGTAAATGCCGTCAAAAATCCCGGAAGGGAACCCTGAAAAGAACGCTCCACATAGGCTTCACTCTGCCTGCCATAGAACTCCTCCTTGGACATACGCACCACCACTGTCCCTTTCTCGTTGGAAAACAGCCCTCTCTCACCGAGCTTTTTCAGTACAGTGTATGTAGTAGTCCGTTTCCACTCCAGCTGCTGCTGACATATTTTGACCAACTCAGCCGTGGACAGCGGCGCATGCTCCCACACAATATCCGCAAACCGGCTCTCCACCACACCCAATGTATAATCCTCCATCTCAATGCCTCCTGTCCCTAAGACAAATATCAGTCTATTGTGTATAGACACAAGTCTATCACTTATAGACACCCTTGTCAACCCCACTGCCCATGAAAAAACACCATATTTTCACTGAATTCGAATTAAATATGGTAGACTTAAAAAACAAACAGGAATGTGAAAAATTTTCCCAAACAACCGCACATCCCGCCGCCCTGATCGGTTATACATAATGAAAGGCCATCCGGCAGGGCAGATGCAGGAACCCGAAACACAGGAAAGCAGGCTTTGCCATTTTTCCGTGTTATGAATGAAAGACTTTAGGAGCGTATCCATGGACAAAATTACAGACATAGAAGAGCAATATGACAAAATATACCGCTATTGCTATTTCAAACTGCATTGCCGGGAGGCGGCGGAGGATGTCACCCAGGAAACCTTTCTCCGGTTTCTCGCAAACCACACCTACCGGGACACCGGGCAGGTCCTGCAATACCTTTATTCCATCGCCCGCAACCTGTGCATCAACGAGTACCACAAGCCCAAGCCCGATGCCCTGCCCGATGAGTTGGAGACTCCCTTTTCAGAGGATACACTGTTGACGACCATTTCCCTGCAAGACGCTCTGTCAAAGTTAGATCCCGATGAGCGGGAACTGCTGCTGTTACGGTACGCCAACGAAGTGCCTGTCACTGTGATCTGCCGGATGTTCCAACTGTCCAGATTTGCAGTTTACCGAAAAATCTCCAAAGCCCTGCGTAAGCTGCAGGACCGGTTGAAAGACGTCCTGTAATGGGGAGGGATCCGCGGAATTCATATACAGCATGTTCCCAAACAGTGAGAATTTCAAAATTTAACCTTTTGACACCCTAATCCTAACGGTACATAAATGTGCAAGGAATATCCGGATGCCAAAACGGCAAAATTTCCATAATCGGCTATGTGTACTGTTCGGGACCATGTAGAGCTTTATTAGCGAGGAGGAATCTATCAATGAGACAAAAAATGAAGAAATCGTTAAAGAACGCTTTTGAAGCGCCGCCGCCTCTGTCAAAGGAATTGTTTTTAAAAACCATCCCACAGCCTAAAAGCACCCGCCGGGCGTTTGTCCTATCCCAGGCAGGCTATATTCCCCTGTGGGTATGGGGAGCATCCTTTGTCACTCTGCTGGCCGCCATACTCAGCGCAAAATTCATGAGCAGAGACACACTGGGCATCCTCTCCGCCTGCATCCCCTTTGTGGCCTCGTCCGCCGTGACGGAGAACGGTAAATCTACGATTTACAGGATGGCTGAGTTGGAAAAGGCTTCCCTCTATTCCCTGAAAAGCGTAATCCTGGCCCGCCTGGGAATCGTTGGCTTCTCCCATCTGCTCCTGCTGTGCCTGGTAAGTCCCCTGGCCAGCGCAGGCCGCCTGTTCTCCGCCCTGCAGACGGGCATTTACCTGCTTGTGCCCTATCTGCTGACCACCACACTGAGCCTGGCGTTTACCAGGAAATTTCACGGCAGGGAAAACATATATCTATGCCTGGGAATTGCTGCCATGGTAAGCGGGCTGTGTATTATGGCACAGTCAAAATTCCATATGCTCTACAGACAGGAATATTTTTCCCGGTGGGTCGGCGTCCTGATCGCCCTGGCGGCCCTTACGGCATGGGGATACTATCGAACGATTCGGAAAACGGAGGAATTATCATGGAGCTTATCTTAGACCGAGTTTCAAAACAGTATCAGAGTAAAATTGCGGTGGACAGGGTATCCCTGAAACTGCAAAAAGGAGTCTACGGACTTCTTGGTGCCAACGGTGCGGGAAAAACCACATTGATGCGGATGATCTGCGGCATCCTGCAGCCCACCGGCGGAACCATCGCTTTTGACGGCCTGGACTCATCCTGTGAGGACTATCGCTCCATATTGGGGTATCTCCCCCAGGATTTCGGGTACTATCCCGATTTTACAGGTATGGATTTCCTCCTGTACATGGCGGCTTTAAAGGGCCTGCCCAGGTCATGCGCAAAACGCAAAGCGGCTCAACTGCTGGAGCTGGTGGATCTGCGGGATAAGGCCCGCACAAAAATCAGGACCTACTCCGGTGGGATGAAGCAGAGGCTGGGCATCGCCCAGGCGCTGCTGAACGAACCGAAGCTGCTGGTTCTGGACGAACCCACTGCGGGCCTTGACCCGAAAGAAAGAGTCCGGTTCCGAAACCTTATTGCCGAGATTGGCCGGGACAATATTGTACTCCTGTCCACCCACATTCTCTCGGATATCGAGCATATTGCGGACACCGTCCTGATGATGAAAAGCGGCCAGCTGATCTACCAGGGAAAACGGGAGAATGGGCAGGAAGACCTGGAAGCCTTTTATATGGAACAATTTGAGGAGGAGATATGAGACAGCTATTATATTTTGAACTGAAAAAAATACTGGACAGAAAAGCGAACCAAATCGCCCTGCTGCTGGGACTTTTACTGGCAGTAATCTGCAATGTGATGCAGATACAGGGAGAAACCCTGACAGTAGACGGCCAGGAACTGAAAGGCATCGAGGCCATCTTAAGACAGCAGGAAATCGAAAACGCTCTGACAGACGAACTGGACGAGGAATTTCTCACAAGCTTTCTGCGGGAGTACCAGCGGCAAATAGCCAGCAATCCCAGCGGGTATAACTATTCCCTGATCGAGTCCAAAAGCAACCTCTTTTCTTTGTATGCCAAAAATTACACAGAGTGGAATGAACATTTTGATTGGGAAACCTTAAACAAAATCCCCACAGAGGGCGGAATCGCTTTCTATGACCGGCGGATGGAAAAGATCGAGACGCTCCTGAATGCTGATTACAGCTACGGCAATTACACAGAGGCGGAAAAGCAATACTGGCTGGAAAAAGCCGCAGCGGTGAGTACTCCCTTTCCATGGGGCAGCAGAAATACCTGGAGCATCATATGGAATGGCATCGGGATGCTGTGTTACCAGTTTCTTGTGGTGGGTCTCTGCATTGCCCCTGTGTTTGCAGGGGAATGCCAGAACCGCACTGACGCCCTGTTGTTGACCACAAAATACGGGAAAAACCGGGCCATCTTTGCCAAGCTACTGATCTCCTTTACCTTTTCCGTCCTCTATATCGCCCTGTGCGGCCTGGTCGGCATGGGAATCAATGTGGCCCTGTTGGGGACGGAGGGATGGAACCTGCCCATCCAGCTGTGGGACACCCTGTTTCCCTATGAGTGGACGGCTGCCCAGGCATGCATCATGAATCTGGGTGTTATGCTCCTGATCACCCTGCTGCTCACCGCCTTTACCCTCATGCTGTCAGCCGTCAGCAAAAACCCCGTCATCGTCCTGGCTGCGGATATACTGCTGTTCTTTGGCACGGCGTTCCTGCCGTCCTCAAAGAGCAGCGGACTGTGGAACAGGATCATATGCCTGGTTCCCCTGCATTGCTCCGACCTGCAAAATGTGCTGAAAACCTATAACGATTATCCGTTTGGAAACCTGGTCATCTCCCACCTGGGAATGATGTTTCTCGTCTATATGTTTTTAACAGTAATCTGTACTTTGTGTGCTGATCTGGGATTTATACTGACGAAGCGCTAAAATTTTCCAATTCCTGCCCGGCACATGTGGCATAATCGGGCGTCATGCACCGGGCAGGAAGGAAATCTAACCGCTCGTGCATATAACACCTCCTGCAAATTGGAATTTTTATTTTGCAATATATCTTTCCCATACTTGTGGCAATTTTGACTTTATAAAAGAAGCATAAGCGCAGTCAGGGGTTTCTATTATATGCTTTTCCTTTAAATATTCGACACAGCGTGAATACCACCACTCCAGCTGCTGTTCCGTTTTATCTTCAAAATGACCTACCTTCATTTTACCCTGCTTCACATATTCCGAAAATAGAGCATATGCATTTTCTACCCGGAAACACCTCGTTACTTCAACAGGTTCTGTCGCCAGTCTTGCACAGGGGATATTTTTGAATGGAATGACTTGATTTTCTTCTGCAAGGACTTCGTAGATATATCCGCAGACACCTTCCGATACTTCTTTCAGCGCATTCGGATACAGTTCGTGGTAAATCGGTATATCACTGTCGCCTTCAAAACCATAAGGAAACCAATAATAGGGCCGTTCTACGGCATTGCATAAATAGAATGCGGCAACTACATCCATTGTAGTCATATATACATATGGCCTGTCATGGTCAGCCTGATTGGGTTTTAATACTTTAATGTTCCCTGTGTTACTTCCATGATATAGTATCATGTCCGATTTCCTCTTAAATTCCTTTTTATATACTTGATTATAAAATATTTGCCTGCTGCCTGCAATGTATATTTATTAACTTATTTTCAGTGGGTACACAATTCCGAAAAGGGAGTTGCAAATTCAACTGTTGATTGATTCGCCGCCCTCTGCCGCCGGTGCGGGCAGTCCTATGTCTGTCTCCGCATTATACGCCTTGCCTGCGGGATCGTACTCCTGCTCTTTTTCTTCCTCGTCGTCCCACAGGGAATCATACTTCTCACGCTTTTTCTGCATCTGAACCAGGGCTCCCATGCTCTTGGCGGCCTGGTACATCTCAAAGCTGTATTCCAGCAGCTTCTTTTCATCCGATGCAGGCACAATAGCCCCCTTGGCGATACGGTGCGCCACCTCCATGATTTTGCCCATCTCTATGGCAGCGTCCTCCATCACATCCGCCTGCTGCCGGGAAACCTCTGCATTCCAGACTGCCACCTCCTGTTCCGTGAGCTGGTCCAGCACCTTCAGATTCTCCTCAAAACGCTCGTTCACAATGTTAATGGACAACTCCAGCGTGGCCGCCTCATCGGCATAGCGCTCCCTGCCTCCCTCGGCGGCATTCATTCTCTTTTCCAGTGATTCTTTCTGCTTATACAGTTCCCGCCTCTCCTGTATGATCATCTTGCGTTCCGTGCGATAAGCAGCCAGGGCCTCTCCTACCTTCATATTTTCCCCTCCCCTGCATAACTGGAGTTTGGTCTAAGCCAAACTCCTGCCGTGCCATGTTATTTGCGTTAATCGGTATTTGGATGCGCAGTATCCATAAATATATAC
>CAMWSA010000246.1 GCA_947176785.1 uncultured Lachnospiraceae bacterium | reverse complement strand
ACTGCATGAAGCAAATTTGTGGAACAAATTTACTTCCAAGCCCGTTTTTATATATTGACCGGCCACGTCACTTGCGGAGAACGTATCGCAATTGCCTACCTGCGTTATGCATGAAAGGAGAAAACATGAAAGAAAAAGTAGTTTTAGCGTATTCCGGCGGTCTGGACACCACCGCCATCATCCCCTGGCTGAAGGAAAATTTCGACTATGAGGTGATCTGCGTGTGCATCGACTGCGGACAGGCTGAGGAACTGGACGGCCTGGAGGAGAGGGCCAAATTCTGCGGTGCCGAGAAATTGTATGTCCTGGATGTAATCGACGAGTTCTGTGACGAGTACATTATGCCCTGCGTGCAGGCAAACGCCATTTACGAGAACAAATATCTGTTGGGAACCTCCATGGCAAGACCCCTGATCGCCAAGAAGCTGGTGGAGATCGCCCGCAAGGAGGGGGCTGTTGCCATCTGCCACGGAGCCACCGGCAAGGGCAATGATCAGATTCGTTTCGAGTTGGGCATCAAGGCCCTGGCCCCGGATATCAAGATCATCGCCGCCTGGAGGAGCGATGCATGGAATATGGATTCCCGCGAATCCGAGATCGAGTACTGCAAGGCACATGGCATCAATCTGCCTTTCTCCGCAGATTCCTCCTACAGCCGTGACCGCAATATCTGGCATATCAGCCATGAGGGCCTGGAACTGGAAGACCCTGCCAACGAGCCAAACTATGGGCACCTGCTGGTACTGGGAACCACACCCCAGAAGGCTCCCGACCAGGGCGAGTATGTGACTCTGACTTTCGAAAAAGGTGTACCCACTTCCGTAAACGGTGAAAAGATGAAAGTATCCGACATTATCCGCAAGCTGAACGAACTGGGCGGCAAGCACGGCATCGGGATCATTGATATTGTGGAAAACCGCGTGGTGGGCATGAAATCCCGGGGCGTGTACGAGACGCCTGGCGGCACCATCCTGATGGAGGCGCACCAGCAACTGGAAGAACTGATTCTGGACCGCGACACCTACGCTTTGAAAAAGGAGATGGGCAGCCGTTTTGCCAGCCTGGTGTACGAAGGCAAGTGGTTCACCCCCCTGCGCGAGGCGGAACAGGCTTTCATTGCGAAGACCCAGGAATACGTGACCGGCGAAGTGAAATTCCAGCTTTACAAGGGCAATATCATCAAGGCCGGAACCACTTCCCCCTACTCCCTGTACAATGAGAGCATCGCCTCCTTTACCACCGGCGACCTGTACGACCACCACGATGCGGAGGGCTTCATCAATCTGTTTGGCCTGTCCCTGAAGGTCCGTGCCATGAAGATGCAGGAAGCAGACAAACAGTAAAAAGTCTTGATTCCCGGAGGAGCCGGAAGCTGCAACGCTTCCAAGGCTCCTCTTTCTACGTATGCCCTGAGATGTGCTGTCTGCCATAAAAGAAAGCATCCGCTCGCTTCAGCGGGCATTCAAATCAGGGTGGTGAAAATCCTTTTTCACCCTAACCTCCATGTCGCATAATGGCACAGCCTGCAACATGTGACATGCAGGAAGGAAAACCTAACCGCTCATGAGTATATCATCTGCGGGATATATACAGAAAATATCCTCCTGTGCCCCACCGGCTCCGATATAGTGGAGCAAAGCACAAAGAACGGAAATACACACAAAAAGCCCCCATATATAGGAAAAGGAAATGGTGATTAATATGACATATTTTGTAACGGGATACCTGATCTGCATCAACCTGGCAGGGCTTGCCAGCATGGGAATGGACAAGAGAAAGGCCATCCGGCGTCAGTGGCGCATATCCGAAGCCACCCTGTTTCTGATCGCTCTCCTGGGCGGCAGCCTGGGTTCCATCGTCGGGATGCAGTTCTTCCGCCACAAGACCAGACACTGGTACTTTGTCTGGGGCATGCCCGCAATTTTCTTTATGGAACTTGCACTGATCCTTCGGATTGTGTTATACTGACAAACGTTAAGCTTATCCCAATCCCTGCGCAGCACATACTGCATAATCGCAGCCCCCTGTGCAGTACAGGAAAGCAGTTATAGCCACACGTGAAAATAAGATGGTTTTCAGTACATTAAAGGGAGAGAAAATATATGCTGGCATTACAGATCACCAACACCAAAAATTTTATGGCACAGCTGCTGACAGGAGATTGCTTTGATCCCTTTCTGTTGGCGGAGGCCGCCGTGTCCACGGCCCATACCTACACTATAGACGGACATGTAAATAAAGACTTCTTTACCTCCGAGGAGCAGGGTAATCCCGAAATCTGTCCCTATGACTTTGCTCCCTGGCAGGAGATGAAAAAACTGTTATTCCAGCTGATTAAGGGCAAGCGCACCCCCCTGTACTTCAAGTTCGTAATGCACCTTAAGCCGGAGCTGGTGGGCAAACTCCTGGCGGAGGGCGGCTGCAGCATATCTCCGGAACAGATAAAGGCTCTTGTACTCACCATCAAGTACGACGGCTCCCATGCCCTACTGACCACTGGCACCGCCTATCATACCTTTGTGATGAACAAAGAGCCTGATATGATTTGGGACAAAGCCCTGACAGGATATCTGTCCGGGAAAAATATTACTTACGAGAACCTGTGAGGCATTTGAAAGGGGCTGCCGCCTCCCGGTTTTTCAACCGTTCAGGCGACAGCCCCTTTAGCGTTTTCAAGATAAGGTTCCGCAAGAGCCCCTGCAGCAACCGCCCCAGCTGCCTGCTCACAAGAACAGTGTTCCTTACTGGGCCGGAGATGTTCCCACGCCTGACGTCGGTTCTGTCGTGGGCACAGGCTCCGGTGTGGGCCAGGGCAATACCGCCTCCGCCGGCCTCTCAGGATTCTCCGCCGTCTTTTCCTCGTCCAGGCATTGACGGATCAGCCTGTAGTAATCATTGCGCAGGATATAAGCACTGAAATTGTACCGGTCCTTCACATCCTGTCTTGCCAGATCCATATAGGCTTCCTGCTCTTCCTCCGATATATCCACTTTCCATGTGGTGGTCTTGGCCTTGCGGCTGTAAGCCACAAGATCCGTTACAAAGCTCCGGTCGTTGAAGATCACCATTCCCTCCTGGTCCGAGAAAATGTCCCGTCCGGCATACATTCTGGAGTCATAATCAAATCCGAACAGATTCAGCAGCGTGGGTACCAAATCCATGGCCCCGCACACCTTATCCACCACCACCGGCTCCTCCATGGCCGCGTTCCACAGGATCAGGCTGTTGCGATAGGTATCCATATCCTGAGACAGATCCCTTCCCGCCAGTTCCTCGTATTCCTCCTGGGTCATCGAGTAGGGATAGTGATCCGCGCTGAGACAGATCAGCGTCTTATCCAGCTGCCCGGCAGCCTCCAGCTGCTCCAGCAGATTAGCCATGGCCTTGTCCAGTTCCATATGGCAGGCAATGTAAGCCTGGGCATTTTCCGACATGTCCAGCCCCTGCACTTCCTCCTTGTGCCAGCTGGACATCCTGTTGCCTGAGAAGCTGTAATACATATGGCCGGACACCGTCATATAATACACGTCAAAGCGATCCAGATTCACATATTCCGGCACGGTCCCCAGCATCATCTCATAGTCGGAAGCCGGCCAGGCGTTAGCATGTTCCATGTAGAAAATCTTGTCCCCGTATTCCTCCTCAGGCAAATCTCCCAGTTTGGATGCCTTGAAATCATAGCCCAGGTTGGGGTGGGTCCTATAGCGGTCATAGTAGGAAAGACTGTTGTTGTGATACGCCCAATTGTAGACTCCCTCCTTTGCGAAAAAGCGAGGAAGTGAAAAGGCCATATCCATACCTATATCCGCTGTCTTGCGCATACTGTGCTGCCCGTCAGGGATCAGCCCCGTGGTATTCACATATTCCCCGTCGCTGGTGCTGGTCTGCCACAGGGGCACATAATAATTGTTAAACACAAAACCGGAATTCACCATCTTGTACAGAGTAGGGGTCAGATCTTCCCTGATGGCATAGGTGGAAAAGCCCTCCGCCGTAAGAAAGATCAGGTTATAGCCCTTAAACATGCCTGTATACTCATTGCGGTTTGTAGGAGTCACACTCCCCAGGTACTCCGCCAGCCACTCTGTCTCCTTACTGCCCTGGGAAAGTTCGGCCAGCTTCACCATATCCAGATTCCATGCATTGGGAGAAGTGTCCAGAACCGGCTCCTGCGTCGGTCCCGGAACCATGCTTTCACTCCCCGGCTCCGTCCCCGGCTCTGTCTCGTTCTCCGGCGCATTGGGAGCCTCGGAAGACTCATCATTCCCCGCCTGCGCCAGCTGCCTGTCAGGCCCCTCTCCCCGCGGCCGGGAATCCGATATCTTATCCCACAGAGATTCCATCATCTCTCCCAGTTCATAAGCGCCGTCCCTCTGCACCATGGCCATCACGCCCATATCCTGCATCACAGAGATCGGATCATAGAACTCCCGGTACTCCTCCGCATACAGTGTATCCAGCACGTTCCCGATCTCCATAACGCTGACGCAGTAAATCAGTGCCACACCTGCGATCAGACCCATCCGCAGTTTTTTGATAGGGGTCAAATAGGACAATTCCCAGGTGGTGAGATATCTCCAAATCCCCATCCCCACCAGGGGCACCGCCATCAACAGCAGCAGGGGGGATGCACGGAACAGCCCCGTCAGGCCCTCCCGCCAATAATTAGTCACCGCATCCTTTCCCCCCAGCACCATGATCCTGATCTGCAGCGGCTGCTGAAAGATCCGGAAATACACTGTCTGCACGAAAAACACCACATATTCCAAAATGACCATGACCCAGAAGGCCCTGTGCCTGTTCCGCCGGGACAGGCTGCCGCTGATCAGCGCCTGGATGGCGGCAATCATGGCAATCAGCCCCAGGGGAAAGACAGGGTTAAAACCCACCAGGCCAAAGCAGCCCAGATGGAACACGATCTCCATATAAATCAAAATTCCTGCATAAACCAACCAACTCGACATAACTTTTTCTTCATCCTTCGTCCCTTTATCTTACACAATATGCTATGATCCTTCACACATACCACCGAACTCTTTTGTGATATGCCAACTTCAATCTTTTGACTTGGGATTGAAAATCAGGCTTGCCAGATAGCCGAAAACCAGCGCTGCGCAGGTGCCCACCGCCCCTGCCTTGAAGCCGCCCGCCCACAGGCCCAGCACCCCCTGTTCATCCACAGCCTCCTTGACGCCCTTCATCAGCACATTGCCAAATCCCAACAGCGGCACGCTGGCTCCGGCACCGGCAAATTCCTGAAAGGGCTCATACAGGCCAAACACACTGATACAGGCCCCCAGTACCACCAGCAGCACCATAATCCGTCCGGGCATCAGCTTGGTTTTTTCCATTAAAATCTGCACCAGGGCACAGATCAGCCCGCCTACCCAAAAAGCATTGATATAATCCATTCGCTTCACTCCTTCTGAATCTGTCTTAAAGACGGCAGATTTCCTCAGAGGTAGTATCTGCGATATTCCATGAATCTATTCCCTGTCAGAGCATTCGGGCACCGGCAGCTGACGACAACGCGGCATATTCGGACGCGGTATAAGCCCTTCCTCATCCTGGCATATCCACATCCGGCTCGTCAAATTCAGCCGTCACATAAAAACCCCGGGCATTCTCCTGAATGTCAATAACTCTACCTGCCCGGGACTTCAGCCTGTAGCGGAAGGGGATATTCCCCGACATGGCCAGGGACGGATCAATCGTATAGTAATAATTGCTGGGCAGGAGCCCCTCCGTGACAGTCACATCCTGTCCCACTTCCAAAAGCCCCTGCCTCTCCATCTTAAATTCCATCCTGCGCATGCTTACGCCGCCTTCCTATTATGAGTTCCGCAGCACCACGGCCAGCGCCAACCCATCTGGAATAAATCCCGTCCATAACGAGGCCGGTATTTATTCCAGGCGCCGGCCCTGCTTCTGCTGTTTATGAGTTCCGCAGCATCACGGCCAGCGCCAACCCATCTGGAATAAATCCCGTCCATAACGAGGCCGGTATT
>CAMWSA010000245.1 GCA_947176785.1 uncultured Lachnospiraceae bacterium | reverse complement strand
ATCCTTACAGTGGTAATTCCCATAAATTACCATGTATACTGTAAGTATGCCCACAAAGCACATTCCTAATCACGGCCTATACAAAAAAATGGCAGGGCTACCCCTGCCGCCTGTTCTTCCTATGTACCTTCTTCGGGCCAAAGCCCACCCGAACCACTTCCCCGCAGTGCCTGCACTTTATTTCCAACACCGTCTCGCCCGGCGGCATCTCCTCAATGTCAAGGATGCGCCGCCCGCATTTAGGATTCGGGCATCTGATCCTTTCCACTGACAACCGCCTCCCTGCACTGATATGGAACAAGGGAATCAAGCAAGGTTACCTATCGTCCGCTTGATTCCCTTTTATCGTTTGTGCTTTATGTATTCTTCTCATGCCCTCGCGTCAAATCTACCCTGTACTTCCATACCAGCAACGTCAGCATTGATCTCCTGCCTTGTCGCCCGGAACGCATCATAGTAAGCTGCCTACAAAGCCCCATGTACTTTCTTTCCGCTTTTGATTCCTTCTCATGCCAGCCCCCGCCCGCAGTATAGGTCGGTATCTCGTCACCATTCCCGTCATACACATTTACAATTCCTGTAATATCCATTCCGCTCATTTTTTATATCTTCGATGATGACGCCATAGTATAGATATATCTTTTTAAACAGTTTTTCAACTGCCTCATAGTTTCCATGTTCCCGCTAAATGAGCCATCAAGCATATGATAAGGTGTATTGCAATTTCACCATTATAACAAAACGCAGTACGCCTTCAAAAATATATATTTTTTTCTATGACCTTAAAATTTGAAATTCCTTTCCTGTTATGCCTTTAAGTCCATAACCATGCCCTCTCTTATATCTGCAAATCCAGATTTGTGCCAACTGTATTTGCATGATTGCTTTGCCTTTTACCTGTTTGTTCTTCTTCCTGATCCTTTGCTACTTCAATAGCTTTCTGCATATCATCATTATCAAGATAAATTTCTCCGTTTTCGGAATTCTCTAATTTCTCTAAAAGCATCTGTTCCACTTTTTCCAGCGGCGTATTCTCCTTGACGATGATAATGCCTGCTTTTTCCTGCTCTCCATCTGTTTTCTTATCCTCTGTTTCAGCTTTATTTTCCACTAATGCTTCCCGTTTTTCTGTCGCTTTTTCTTTTGACTTTTCAATCAGCTTTTCCGAATTTTTCCTCCTTTCTTCCCGGAGCTTATCGCTCAATTTTAACATACCATCGTTTCTGCCTTGCATTCTGCAATAATATTTTCCGTTCTCATCAATATAACTGTGCTGATACACTATAGTCCAGCCACTGGCTTTCGCCATGCTTTCTGCCAATTTAGACATAGACTCAACGCTTTTTATCATGTCTTTCATTTCCTTCTCTTTTTCGGGATCATTCTGCATTTTTTCCAAAAGTGTTGGATTAACGGTCAATGACTTGCCGCTATTGGCTGATGAGCAGACATTTCCGACCTTAAAATCTACGCTTGGAACAAGTTTTTCCAATTTCTTCGCATAGTCTGTAGTACTTTTTGCCTTGCCATTTCCTACAGTGAATTTTTTCTGTGCGACCACCGTTTCTAATGTTTCCTTTCCTGACGCAGCCTGTTTCTTCGCTGTCTCCTGTTTCTGTGCCGCATATGTACTTTCGTATGCATTGTAATTACTTGTAATCTCCATCGCCATAACATCAACCTCCTGATTTCATTTTTCTTACAGCATATAAGTCCGCTATTAAAACATCTATCCTCTTATACTTTACCACACCTGATCTAATAAAGGCTTTGCACTGCTGAAATCCTCAATGCCACCCAGTACACCTCCTGTTTTTGTCATGTACCCTCAAGAATTTATCCGACACAATATAACCGGTTATTTATTGCACGGTGTACTAATAAACATAGGGGAACTGAAAAATATACTTTTTCAGTTCCCGTTTCACACTGTGGAAGTCAATCAGCCTTGTCTTTGTTCCCGGTTTTATCCTTTGCTTTTTCTTCTTTCAATTTCTGTTCCCAATAGGATTTATCCGTTACCTTATCCTTGTCTTTACTGCCCACTCTCTCATCAATTGTACTTTGGAACAGCTTCGAGATTGTGTCGGTATAAGCACCGTTCTTGTTATAAGTCTTATCAACGCCTTTTGTCCTCGCCGCCGCACTGGAAATAGCGGATGCCTTCTGCGAAATCCGGCTGCCAAAGGAACTATATCCGATAAACAGGGATTTTAAAGTAGAGATATTATCAAACTCAATTCCGCTTTTCCCTAAAGCTGTCTTTTTCTTCAGGGCATCCTCGTCAAACTCCAGCTTATTGCCTTTGCCGACAGTGATGCCTGCTTTTGAGAGCAGATTGCCTGCCTTTTCCGTTATGCTGGTCATCCATGCTGCGTTGCGCAGCACATTCTTCGTTTCTGAATTTCCCGCCTGCTCCACCACGGTATTATAATCGTCAACAAATGATTTGACCGCCTTTGCGATAGCATCCCAGTCATAATCCTCGACCTCGGTTTCTTCCCCTGTTTCCTCATCTTTTTTCTTGAATTTCTTTTTTTCATAAAGTGAGGTATTGCCTAACGCCTCCGCAGACTTTTTCAATGAATCCGCACTGGAACGCATTAACGTTAGCGTTTTGGAGGAATCCCCTGTCTGCGACAGCTTATCCGCATCCTGCTTTGCATAGTACGCTTTCATCAACTTTCTATAACTGCCATTTTTAATCATTGCATAATCAGATACGTTGACTCCGCCCATGCCGCTGTCTATATAGGGAGCGCCGCCAAACAACGTTGAAAAATCCATATTGGTGTTATATCTGCTTGCATAGTCGCTAAAACTGTTAATTTCTGACATACGCTTTTCCTCCCTTATAAGCGGACATCAACATGGGTATAAACTGCCGCCTGTGCTGTTGCAGCTTCTGGAACGACTGTTTCAACAGGTTGTATGTTTTCCGTCCGTGTGCTGTCATCCTGCTGTACATCCTCCGCATTTCCTGTCTGTAATCCGATGCCAGATACACTATCCTGTGCATTTTCTCCGTTTGTACTACTTTCCTCTGCCTTTTCGGTTGTATTTTCTGCCCGATATGTTTTTTCCTCTTTTGTACCAGAAGTCTTATTTTCATTGCGCTCTGCCACGGCAGCTTCTTCCATAACCTTATTTGCCTCTGCAAGCGTATTCATTTGTGAAACTGTTGCATTCTCCGCTTTCTGCTCCAGTTCCGCAATTTCCTCTTTCTTGGCTTCCACATTTCCTCCACCCTGCTTGACTTCTGCTTTCAGGACATTCGCCCTGCCTTCCAGTTTTGTTGCCACGCCACCCTGCACTCTTGCCTGCTTGATAGATGTATCCGCAGAAAGCATTGCTGTCATGCTCGCCTGTGACAGTCCTGCGGCTTTTTCTCCTGCTTTTGTTTTCACCCCGCCGGGCAGATTGTCCTTCGAGGAAGCTCTCTCCTGCTGTTTTTCTTTTCGCTGTTCCATCTGATGCTGCCTTAACTGCATATTCAGGTCACTAATCTGCTGCTGTATCTCCTGCCGTTTTTTCATCTTTTCTTCTAATGTCATTTCCTCATTAGAAGAAAGTTCCTGCAACTGCTTCTGTGCGTTGGCAATCTGGTTCTGGATATTCCGGCTGTATGAGTCTGTTGCCTGATTCATTCCCATCTGCCCCATTTGTGCGTTTGATCCACTGATACCATTAATTTTCATTGTACCTGTCCTCCTTCAAAAATATTTTGAAAGCCATTTCACATATAAAAAAATCCTGCTCTCTATCAATTTTATCGGGATATCATTTGTACGGATAAAGCACCATGTTGTGAGTCACCCTCATTCCGTTGTAAACCCCTTACGCAATCTGAAGCATAATCCCTACCGTAACCTCATTCTTATTTTGTTCAAATGACAAATCCCCCATATACTTCTTAGCCACCCTGAGCATATTCTTTAAACCGATTCCATGCCCGCCGCTTTTTTTTGTCGTGTATGGAAATCCGTCTGTTGGATTGATGGGAAGTTTCCCTTCAAAGCTGTTGCTGATAATCAGCATAAAAATACTGTTCTTGCGGAATGCCTGAATCCTGATATACGGATTTTCCCCATTTACCGACTCCATGCAGTTATTCAAAGCATTATACAAAATGACGCTGACATCAAAGGCATCCAGTTTTGTATTTTCTGGATAACGGAAGTCGCTTTCAAATCGGATTCCACGCATCTGAGCCTCTTTCTTCTTTTCTAAAAGAATCATATCCGTAACCGGATTTCCTGTCCTAATCTCGGGTGTAAGTTCCTGCCATTCTATTTTCAGTCTCTTAAGATATGCCGAAGCCTCGGCGGTGTTTTCCGTTCCCGTCAAACGTTCTATCATCTGGATATGGTTTCCCATGTCATGGCGCAGGGAACGGATATCTCCATACAGCTTTTCAATCCCCTCAATATGCGTTTTTATATTGTTTATCTGGCTTTCCAAAAGTTCATGTTCGGACTGTTCTTCCTGTGAAGTTTTCCAATGCTGGAAGATAATAATTGTCACAAGGATTGCCATTACGGATATCAGATAGTATAAAAAACAAAGTACATCATAAAATCCCGTCATTTCGGATTTAATCTGGTAAAAATGGAATATTGCATAACCGGCTATCCCTGACAAGGACGGCACAGTCAGCATCACAAGTTCCCTTCTTTCCATATATCTGTCCTTGCTTTCATACGCCCTGTTGACTGCCTGGATAGATAACAGCAGAAGCAGAAAACTAAACAGTATGCCCAGAATTCTTACTGCTACATACAATCCGTAATGCAACCATAACCTCGCTGCTATCTGCGAGTTTAAAAGAACAATATCAAAAAAATGGTCTATAATTCCTGCTATAGAAGCGGACAGCCAACGCAGTGAAAAAAAATTAACAGACAAGAATATCTTTTGGTTGATATTGCGCCTGTCCTCTACGCACATCACGGCAAATGCCGCTAATGTACCAATGAAATATGCAAGGATATTGTCTATCTGGGGCGGCATGATATATAAGACCATCATCACCACACCATACACTGTACCTGCCTTAATCGCTTTGCTTCTGCCCAGCATATAAGGCGATACAAATATTCCAAAGCATATGCCCGCAACACCAAGCTGCACAATAATTGATACATAAGACGTAATATTCCAACATAATTCTACCAGACTCACCTAATCTCCCTTCCTTTCCTCTGGTTATATTTCAGATACTGCTTCACAAATTTCGGATAATTCTGCTTTGCAATCAACGCTGTCCCGTTTTCCATAACAGCAGACACAGCATCATACCTCAGCACATACTTAAAATGAATCAAATACGACCTGTGCGGTCTGAAAAAATCCTCTCCAACTTTTTTCGCCAAATCAGACAGTTTCCCATAATATTCTGTATTGCCGTTTATAGTATGAATGATAACCTTACGATTGAACACTTCCGCATAGATAATATCCTTAAACAGTATTTTTGTATGGACTCCCCCTGCCTGTATCATCATGTAATCTCCATCATCCCCATTTCTGCCCTTATTCCTGCGTCCAATTTCCAACAGCGCATTTTCAAAGACCTCATCGAATATATCATCTGATAAAGGCTTGACCAGATAATGAAACGCCCCTACGTCAAACGCCTGAAAGACATATTCCAGAGCCGCTGTAATAAATATGATAAGTGTTTGTTTCCAATTCCTGCGGAAAAGTCTTTTGGGCAGCCAACTCTTCACAAGTAAGTATGGCATATCCCGCAGCTCTGCAATATCGAATACCGCCAGCCGCGCGCCGCAGGAAATCAGGATGCTTTTTGCGGTTTTGCCAGTGACGTTTTGTAAAGGACTTTTTAATTAAATTCACAGAAAATTTACATTTCAGAGCAAAAATACAGAGCCAGGAACCTGTTTTTTAGATTCCCGGCTCTATAACTCTGCCTATGCGCTTCTATCCGCTTTCAGTTGTTTGACTTCATCAAGAGAAAGTCCTGAAATATTAACGATTTCCTCTAAAGCATATTTGCCAGCCG
>CAMWSA010000244.1 GCA_947176785.1 uncultured Lachnospiraceae bacterium | reverse complement strand
GGTCAGTGTTCTTTTATTGTGTATCTTAAGATAGATATTGATAAGATAATTGTCTTTTCCCATAATTCCCTGCCTCCCGTCATTCTTACCTCTAACAGGCGATTGCGAAACTCCCTTTTATCCTCACAAGCGTTTAGATTTTCCTTCCTGCACGTCACATACTGCCATAAGCCCCCGGCATATGTCGTTTACAAACCGCTCTTTTTGCCGTCACTGCCGGTTTCCAATAACCCCTCAAGGCCATGGCGAAGCAATGCCTGCCGCTGCCTTCCTGTCATGGGGATCTGTCTGCCGCCTTCAAAAAAGATGTGGCGGATCTTCCCGGTCAATTCAGAAAGCTTTTCCAGAAGCTTTTCCTCCGACAGGTCGGTGGTGTAAAACCGCATGCCGCAGTTGATGTCGTTACCCATGGCCTGAGGCACCGCAAAGCCTTTTGTCATCATCACGGTTCCAATCGGAATGCCTGCTCCTTTGTGGAAGTCCGGCGTCAGGATAATCTTTTCGACCCGCTGCGAATCTCCCTGAAAAAAGCCCGGCACAGCCGCCAGTTTTTCCAATGTCTGCTCCATCGCCGTCATCTGGTGCAGTTCCTCCGCCGCGTTTTTGTCCGGCACAGAGCCCTCCGGCAGATAACAGGATATCACATTGCTTCGATCCTTGTACTCGATTTTATGTATCATATTGCCTCTCCTCCGTGAAACGACTCTCCATGGCAGGCCCCGGTGTACAAATATTGTATCGTCACCGACCGTAGAAATTTCGCCTTCGGCCCTGTAAAAGCTTCCGTATACGACCTCTGCTGGGACCGGAAACAGAAATTTTCCATGTCCTTTACTATAATATACAAGTAAGACAGAACACTTTCCCATGCTCTGTCTCACAACTGCTCTTCAATCGTCAACTCCGTAAAAATCTCACTCCGCAATATGCTTCCATTTTCGGGAGCATAGATTATGGAACGCATTGCTTTTCATTGCTGTCTCTATTATACACATTCTTCCGGCAAATTACAATAAGCGGAACCCTGCCGCCACAGGCATCAGAATTTCCCCGGAAGCAGAACAGAGCCGGTCTCCGTACCGCAAAAATAGTACAATACCATTGAATCCTCCTGGGATACCAGGTCTCTGGGCAGTTTGTAATATACATCCCCCTCTATGGATTCTCCTGCCGGCAGGACTTCGCCATATATATCCTCCAGCCCCAGGTTTATGACATCTGTGGGACGGTAAAGATTAGCCTCTCTGTCGGAAATGATTCCGGAGAACTGATCATCCGACCCCGGAATGGCTATGGTGGGAAAAGCCCGTACATCCATGTCGCCTGTATTTTCCAGCCGAAGCCTGATCCGGGTCCATATCATTTCTTCATTTGACTCCACAAAGAAGGAATTGCTTCCCTGCAATTGTTCGTAAAGCTCCATGTCCAGCAAAGTGACCTCGATTCCTCCCACTGTTCCTGTCTGATCCTGGGTTCCCGCGTTTTCAAAGGCTTTCTGTATCTCCGGAAGCCGTTCCAGACGCTCTGCCTCCTTGGCCGCCAGCTTTTTTTCCGGGGTGGTAAATGAAAACGACTGATTGGTCAGGGCTGCCACCGCATAGTAGGCGTCACCCTCTGTCCCCCTCTCCTTCAGTTCCTCGTCACCGCTTATTATTTCATAGGAAACCGACGGCTTCCCGTCACGGAATTCCCGGGAAAACTGTATTGTCGTTTCGTTACCGGAAGCGGTAAAACAATTCTCCGCCTCCTCCGTCACCAGCCCCTCCGCTGACAGAATCTGATAGGCTCCGCCAAAACCCAGCTTAGAATTATTCAGGTTCACCAGGTCATATACGGTTATATCCCCGTCCTTTCGCTCGCCCGTAGCCCCGCTGCACATTGCCTTGTACCGCTCTACATCGGCTTCCGAGAACAGCTTCTCATCCTTTGGAATCATGTAGTTATATGCATTGTAGATATGGCACAGTCTCAAGTCCTCTTTCAACTGATCCGGACTCAGCTTGGAAGCCATAACACCAAATTCCTTATCTACCTGATATGAATAGAGGGTTTCAATCCGGACCTGATATCCCGGAAAATCCGGATCCGTCTCCCCCTCCGGCTTGATCACCAGCAGACATGTATTTCTCAGCTTTTCAAAGGCCCTGCTTTCCATGCAGTCCGACACCAGTTTTTCCAGCTTCTCAGCCAGAGCATCCAGCGTGCCGTAATCCTGGTAATAGACAAACATGTCATAGCCCTGTTCTCCCTTTTCATAGGAAATCCCCAGCCGTTCCGCTCCTCCGTAAAGCATCTGGGCCGCATAATCGTCATGATATCCCCAATCCATGCTCTCCTCTATTTTGCCCTCTTCTACTACAAATGTGGTCTCAGGATACGCTGCCGGCGTCACCCTGTATGAGAGGGTTCCGTCCGTCTCTTCCCTCTGAATCTCAAAATCCTGGGAGCCATACCGGGATTCCAGGTAATCACTGATTTCCCTTGTCTCCCGCATTTCGGCCAGACTACAGCCTGTCATTCCAAGCAGGCAGGCGATTACAACTCCTGTCAATATCCATCGAAAGCGTTTCATATCATTTCTCCTCCGTATCTATTGGGGTCACCCATATTTTATAATTTATACTGTCCCCTGACCCTATTATACACAGGCTTCCGGCAAATTACAATAAGAGGACACCCTGTCTCCCGATCTTTATTCATTCAAAACGTCCTTCCCTGTAAGATGGCCTGCGGCACATTTACCCCTCTATTTGTTGTGAATGAACAGGTTCTCATTTTCCGGGCAGCCGCCGTATTCCTGAAATACAAAAAAACTTTGAGACTTTGAAAATACAGAAGTCTCAAAGTTTTCCCGCATCAAATCAGTCATTTGCGGCCACAATCCTTTTTGGAAAGCCAAAACGCCTTACGAATATATATCCGTCCATCCGACAGCCTTCCCCTGCCAGGATTAAATATCCAGCAGGTCACTGTATGCTTTCAGAGCGCCTTCCGTGTCATGGGCAAGTACTTTCTTGGCCAGGACCTTGCCCAGCTGTACGCCCTCCTGGTCAAAGCTGTTTACGTTCCATACAAAGCCCTGATACATAACCTTATTCTCAAAATGGGACAAAAGGGCACCCAGCGCCCGGGGAGTCAATTGCTCACCGATGATGATGCTGGAGGGTCTACCGCCCTCGAAATTCTTATTGCGGTCCTCGTCAGCTTTGCCACAGGCAAACGCCACAATCTGCGCCGCCACGTTCGCGCATAGCTTCTGCTGGCTCGTGCTGTCCTGAATCACAACGTCCCTGCCCATCTGGTTATTCTTAAAGCCCACAAACTGCAGGGGAATAATATCCGTGCCCTGATGCAGCAATTGATAGAAGGAATGCTGTCCGTTGGTCCCCGGTTCTCCAAAGATGACAGGGCCTGTGGAATAAGGGACAGGCTCCCCGAAACGGTTTACCGACTTTCCGTTGGATTCCATATCCATCTGCTGCAGATGCGCAGGGAAGCGGCTCAAAGCCTGGGAGTAAGGCAATACTGCCGTATTCTGATAACCCAGCACATTGCGCTCATATACTCCGATCAGGGCATCCAGCATGGCAGGATTCGCCAATACATCTTTATTTTGCGCTAGCCTGTCTTCCTCGGCGGCACCATCCAGGAACTGAGCGAATACCTCCGGGCCAAAGGCCAGGGACAGGACTGCGCCGCCCACGCCGGAGGTAGACGAGAACCGGCCGCCGATGTAATCGTCCATAAAGAATGCCGCCAGATAATCATCACTCTTTGCCAGAGGCGAAGTTTCACTGGTAACGGCAATCATATGCCTGGAGGCATCCAACCCCGCATTTTTCAAGGCATCCTTCACAAAAGACTCATTGGTCAACGTCTCTAATGTGGTGCCGGATTTGGATACCAGTATAAACAGGGAATGCTCCACATCAATGCTGTTCAGAACTGCCGCCGCATCGTCAGGATCCACATTGCTGATGAATCTGGCTTCCATCTTAAATGTGTTGTTCACCCTGGCCCAGTTCTCCAAAGCCAGATACATTGCGCGGGGCCCCAGGTCACTGCCGCCGATTCCGATTTGTACAACGGTAGTAAATTTCTCACCTGCCGCATTCGTAATTTCACCGCTATGCACTTTATTGGCCAACTCCGCAATCTTTCTCTGCTGCTCCACATAGAAGCTGCGCTTATCCACACCGTCGGCCACAACAGCCTCGCCTAACTGTCCGCGGGTCATGTGATGAAGCACCCGGCGATTCTCCCCGGTATTGATCACCTCACCGTTGTACAGGGCTTCGAATTTCTCCGCAAGCTGTGTCTCTTCCGCCAATTTCGCAAGAACCTCCAGAACCTTGTCATCCACCTGCTTTGCGGCATAATAAAACGCAAGCCCCGCAGCCATGGGAACGCTGTATTTCTTTACGCGGTCCGCACCCTTCTCCCCGGTCATCACCTCCGCAAGCTTTACAGGCGTTGCCTTTAGCAACTCCTGATATGCGGAAACAGTGTCCAAATTTTTCCAAGCAAGCATAATTGATCCATTCCTCCTATCATTTTTTTTCATACAAAATACTCTAAAAAAAATATACTATTAAATGGAAATAAATTCAAGTATATCTTTTGTATTCCCCCACTGTAAAACACCTTACTCTGCTTTCCTGTCAATCTCTTTCCCTTGATTTATACTGACTAACGCTAAGATTTTCCAATTTCCGCACAGCACATGCCGCATAATCGGGCAGCATGCGCTGTGCGGAAAGGAAAATCTAATCGTTAGTGAGTATATCATCCCATTTATTCACATGTTTCTAAATATTCAGACAGCAAAGCAGAAGCTGTGTTTAATCGCAATGCCCTGTTGTATTCTGAGCCATCTCCGTCGGGTGGTGCCTGTTCTACATTGATAACCACACGTTCACGTTCTTTTCCGGATCCAAACAGACCAGAACCATCAAGCCTTTTCATTGCTTCCTCCATGGAATCGATCCGTGCCCCCCACTCAACCCCATAAAGTTCATCATCTGATAATTTACTTGCTCTTTTGTCCAGCAATTCACTTACTTCACCAAAAAATTCGTCATACCCATAAACAGCATAAGGGGAATCCGCACTATCCCATTTCCACCAACTCTTGTCTTCATCAGGTATTTGCTGTTCAATAATTGATTTTTCCAAGGCTTCGTAAGACCATGCTGAAATATATGGATGCAAACCCTCATCAAATATAAACGCATAGAAATAAAAATGTTCTTTGGTTGTTTCTCTTAAAGACAGGAACGCTGCTCCGGCAGCTTTTGCAAGGGCTTTAATAAGTTCCTCATTTTCTTTTTCAGTAAACATATCCGTTTCAGCCTTTCCATTTTATGTAATTACACGAATTAAAATCAAAAATCCAATTCAACATATACTCCATAGTGATCGCTTGCGCAAAGCCCTGTTTCCTGAGAGATATCTCTGCCAAATACGCCATATTCCTTTAATAGGGGAAACTCCTCCGGATATGGATTTTTCAACATAATGTAGTCAAATCTCCGGCTCACTTCAATCGTATTTTTTTTCTGGTACACTCCCCACCGTGGATTCTCCCTGAAATTCAAAGTTGGAATGATTTCCGTCCCCGTTATCTCAGAAAATGCTTCAGCCAGATCCAAAAAGTAAGCCTCGCAGCCCCGAATCGACTGTTCATTTTTTAAGAAACGATAAATTGATGAATTTTCTGAATTATTGAAATCCCCCAAAATAAACATATAATCGGACTGCAACCGCATTGTTTCTTCAACGATTTCTGCAATCGCATTCTCCTGCTTTATAACGCTGTCCCACGGTAAATGGACATTAACCAGTATTACACTTTTTTGATTTTCGGTTACTCTAACAGCCAGCGCATATGGCAGTTCACAACTCCTCTCAATTGGCAGTCTGCTCAAAACAGAAAGCCCATTCTGTGGATAAAAGCAAAAATACGGATACTTACATTGTAACGCAATCTGATCATTCATTCCGGCATCAGCTACTTCCTGCAGACATAT
>CAMWSA010000243.1 GCA_947176785.1 uncultured Lachnospiraceae bacterium | reverse complement strand
GAAAAGACTGAAAAACAAAAAGTTCCTGTGGGGGGCGCTGATGGGAGTGACGTATTTTCTGGTGCTGGCCGTTATCTCTCTGATTGTAAACCGCCAGCCCGGCATATTGACAAATTCTTTCCTGACCACGCTGGTACTCTGCAGCGGGGGAGGGATGCTGGGCGGCATGCTCAGTTAAAGCGGAAAGAATTTTTAAGCTGTCAAAGCACGACGGCCAGCCGGCCTGGGATATGCATAGTAAGGAAAAAATGCAAAAAACTATTTTACAAATCCTTATTATATGGTATAATACAAAAAGTTTAGGGCTGCGCCAGGCGCGGCGGTACAATGACAGCAGCAGCCGGAGCCGGTGCAGATATGTGGATATGCTTTGGCGGGGCGGCTGCGGAACTATAAATAGGAGGCCATATCTATGAAGCACATTAAAACACTGACAACCAGAAACTTGAAGGAGTCCATGAAGAAGGGCGGCTGCGGCGAGTGCCAGACTTCCTGCCAGTCCGCATGCAAGACTTCCTGTACGGTCGGCAATCAGAGCTGTGAGAAAATCAAATAAGTCGGCATTGGGAATCACTTCGCTGACATAAGCGGGCGGCCTCGGGGTGCAATGGCATTTCGAGGCTGCTTGGTGTGAGAAGAACAGCAGCCGTCAGGGACAGCATCCGCACAGGCGGCAGGGCAATTCCCGGGCGGCTGGGAAGCGCAAAATATCGAGAGGATAAGCAATCGTGATACATCAGTTTAAGAATAACGGCTACAATATTGTGATGGATGTAAACAGCGGTTCCATCCATGTGGTAGACGAGATCGTATATGACATGATATCCCTGATGGAGCCTCTGGTGAAAGAGGGGATCAGGGATGCGGATACCATTAAGGCGGCGGTGCTGAACCTGGCGGATGCCAGGTACAGCCCTGAAGAGGTGAAAGAGGCCCTGGAGGAGGTGCTGGCGCTGCAAAAGGAAGGACAACTCTTTGCGCCGGATATCTATGAGGACTATGTGTTTGATTTTAAGAACAGGCAGACTGTGGTAAAGGCCCTGTGCCTGCACATTGCCCACGACTGCAATCTGGCATGTAAGTACTGTTTTGCCGAGGAGGGGGAGTACCACGGCAGGCGGGCGCTGATGAGCTTTGAGGTGGGAAAGAAGGCGCTGGATTTCCTGGTTGCCAATTCCGGCAGCCGGGTAAATCTGGAGGTGGATTTCTTTGGCGGCGAGCCGCTGATGAACTGGCAGGTGGTCAAGGACCTGGTGGCTTATGGCCGAAGCCTGGAGGAACCTAATAATAAGAAGTTTCGCTTTACTTTGACCACCAACGGCGTGCTGCTGGATGATGAGGTGCTGGAATTTGCCAACCGGGAGATGGCCAACGTGGTGTGCAGCATCGACGGCCGTAAGGAAGTCCATGACAGGATGCGTCCTTTTCGGAAAGGGCAGGGCAGCTATGACCTGATCGTGCCCAGGTTCCGGAAAGTGGCGGAGACCAGGAACCAGATGAATTACTATGTCAGGGGTACTTTTACCCATTACAACCTGGATTTCTCCGAGGATGTGAAGCATCTGGCGGATCTGGGTTTTCGGCAGATTTCGGTGGAGCCGGTGGTGGCGCAGCCCCAGGACGATTATGCCATACGCAAGGAGGATCTGCCCAGGCTGCTCTCGGAATATGACAAGCTGGCCCGGGAGCTCATTCAGCGCAGGAAAGAGGGGAGAGGGTTCAATTTCTTCCACTTTATGATTGACCTGGAGGGGGGGCCCTGTGTGGCAAAGCGCCTTTCGGGCTGCGGTTCCGGCACGGAATATCTGGCGGTGACTCCCTGGGGCGATTTTTACCCCTGCCATCAGTTTGTGGGCCAGGAGAAGTTTCTGCTGGGCAACGTGGACGAGGGCATCACCAACACTGCCGTCAGGGACGAGTTTAAATGCTGTAACGTCTACGCCAAGGACAAATGCAGGAAATGTTTTGCCAAGTTCTATTGCAGCGGCGGCTGTGCGGCCAACGCCTACAATTTCAGCGGGGATATCAACGGCGCTTACGACATCGGCTGTGAACTGCAGCGGAAACGTGTGGAATGCGCCATTATGATAAAAGCGGCGGAAAGTGATATGGAGGAATGTTGAAAGCAGGGCTTTCAAGTACGCATTAACGCAATATTGCAGACCAGGTCTGCAATGTGCAGAAAAGAGGAAGAACAACGTGATTAAGAACATGACCAAAAGTAAGGCAATCATCATTTTGATCGTGCTGCTGCTGGCCCTGGCAGGCATCACCTATGTGGATTTTGCGGGGGTGGATGCCAGCGGCAGAGGCAGCGCATCGGATATCAAGCTGGGCCTGGATCTGGCGGGCGGCGTCAGCATCACCTACCAGGTGGTGGGAGAGGAGGCACCCAGCCAGACGGATATGGCAGACACCATCTCCAAGCTGCAACAGCGCGTGTGGAATTACAGCACGGAGGCGGTGGTGTATCAGGAGGGCGCAGACAGGATCAATATCGAGATCCCCGGCGTGTCCGATGCCAACGCCATATTGCAGGAGCTGGGACGGCCCGGCGCTCTGTATTTTATCAAGCAGACAGGCTCCGACGGCATGGATAACTATACCTCCCAGCTTGTCATGGGAGCCGACGGCGGCTATGAATATGTACACAGCTTAAACCGCAGCCTGGAGGAGATCATGGAAGACGGCGGCGTGGTGCTGGAAGGCACGGACGTGGCGGATGCCTCCGCGGCCACCCGCTCGGACAGCATGCAGAACCAGCAGATCGTGGTGCTGCTGACACTGACCCCGGAGGGTACGGCCAAATTTGAGGAGGCCACCCGCGAGGCGTACAATAACGGTGTGAACAGTAAGAGCATCGCCATCTATTATGACGGAAATTTTGTCAGTGTGCCCACGGTAAGCGCCGTGATCTCTGACGGCAGCGCCCAGATCAGCGGCTCCAGGAACTTCGAGGAAGCGGAGAAGCTGGCCTCCACCATCCGCATCGGCGGCCTGAGCCTGGAACTGGAGGAACTGCACTCCAAGGTGGTGGGCGCTCAATTGGGCGTGGACGCCATTGAGACAAGCCTGCAGGCGGGTGCCATCGGCCTGGTGATCGTGATTGTGTTTATGATTGCCGTGTACTTTATCTCCGGACTGGCCTCCTCTCTGGGATTGGGGATGTATGTGGCATTGATCGTTCTTCTGCTGAACGGCTTTGACATGACACTGACGCTGTCCGGCATTGCGGGTATCATCCTGTCCATCGGTATGGCGGTGGATGCCAATGTGATTATTTTTGCCCGTATCCGGGAGGAACTGGCTACAGGCAAAACCGTCAAGAGTTCCATGAAAATAGGTTTTGACAAGGCCCTGTCCGCCATCGTTGACGGCAATATTACCACGCTGATTGCGGCGGCGGTGCTTTGGCTCCTGGGACCCGGCACGGTGAAAGGCTTCGCCCAGACCCTGGCCCTGGGTATTGTTTTGTCCATGTTCACGGCCCTGGTTCTGACCAGGCTGATCATGAGCGCCCTGTATACTCTGGGCCTCAAGGATGCCAAGTGGTACGGAATCGGCAAGGAACACAAGGCATTGGATGTTTTGAAACACAGAAGGCTTTTCTTTGGTGTATCCGCCGCGCTGATTCTGGCGGGCTTTGTGGTGATGGGCGTCCATATGGGAACGGGCAGTGACGCGCTGAACCTGAGTCTGGAATTCAAGGGCGGCACGGCTACCACAGTAACCTTTGCGGAGAGCAGGAATCTGGAGCAGATCAACAGTGAGATCATTCCCTATGTGGAGGAGATCACCGGCAGCGGCGTGCAGATCCAGACGGTACAGGACAGTAATGAGGTCATCTTCAAATCGGATTCCCTGAATATGGAGCAGCGGGAAGCCTTGAACCAGATGTTCATGGAGCGTTTTGGCGTAGGGGAGGCGGAGATCGTCTCCGAGACCATCAGTTCCACCATCAGCGATGAGATGACCCGGGATACGATTCTGGCGGTGGTGGTGGCAATCATCTGTATGCTGATCTATATCCGTGTCCGCTTCAGCGATATCCGTTTTGGCGCATCCGGCGTGCTGGCGCTGCTCCATGACGTGCTGGTGGTGCTGGCCTTCTATGCCGTGGCGAGGGTGTCCGTCAGCAATACCTTTATCGCCTGTATGCTGACCATCGTGGGTTACTCCATCAACGCGACCATCGTCATTTTTGACCGTGTGCGTGAGAATATGGCGGAGACGGGCAAAAAGGAAAGCCTGGAGGAGGTGCTGAACAAGAGCATCACCCAGACCCTCTCCCGGAGCATTTTTACGTCCCTGACCACCTTTATCATGGTGGCGGTGCTGTATATCCTGGGTGTGACCAGCATCCGCGACTTTGCGCTGCCCCTGATGGTGGGTATCCTGTGCGGTACCTATTCCTCCATCTGCCTGGCAGGCCCCATGTGGTTTGTACTGCGCAAAAAGTTTCCGCCCAAGGCAGGCAGCGGCAAGTAATTTATAATCATGAGTGATCAGAGTTTCCTTCCTGCATATCACATGCTGATGCAGCATGAGGCGTGCAGGAATCGGAAAAGCTTTCCACTCGTTGATATAGACAGGCGGACAGATGCAGGGCATATATTATCGGTCATACAGAAAAAGGGCTGTTCTCGGAATAACAGCCCTTTTTCTTGGCATTTATGTTAATTGCGCAGCGGCGAGTAGCCCTTATACTATACTCACGAGCGGTTAGATTTTCTTTCCTGCCCGGCGCATGACGTCCGATTATGCGGCATGTGCCGGGCAGGAATTGGAAAATCTTAGCGCTCGTCAGTATAACAAACGGTAAGGTTTTTAGTTCCTGTGTGGCACATATTGCATAATCGTAAGCATATGCCTCGCAGGAAGGAATAACTGGTCGTTGATGGGTAGAGTCAGGTTATAGGTCAGGGAGGGTGAATGGAGGATTGTATGGAAAAATGGATGGTAGCTGCCAAAAAGGCAGATTTCGAGGGATGGGCAAAGCGCTTCGGCATCAGCCCGGTGCTGGCCCGGATTATCAGGAACAGGGATATCACAGAACCGGGAGAGGTGGAAAAGTTTCTGAGCGGAGCTTTGGCGGACTGTTACAGTCCATGGCTGCTAAAGGGGATGGAAGAGGCGGTTCACCGGATTCAGAAGGATATGGAACAGGGTATGAAAATCCGGGTCATTGGGGATTATGACGTGGACGGTATTTGTTCCTCCTATATACTGACCAGATCCCTGCGGGAGATGGGAGCGACGGTGGACACCGCCATTCCCCATCGGATTCGGGACGGATATGGACTGAATGACGCCCTGATCCAAGAGGCCTACAGCGATGGCATCGGCCTGATCGTCACTTGTGACAATGGCATTGCAGCCCTGCCTCAGCTTGCGCAGGCCAGGAAATTGGGTATGCGGGTGGTGGTGACGGACCACCATGAGGTGCCCTTTGTGGAAGAAAACGGACGGAAAATCCAGCAGCTGCCCCAGGCGGAGGCGGTGATCGACCCCAAACAGGAGGGCTGCGGTTATCCCTGGCCGGGAATCTGTGGGGCGGTGGTGGCCTATAAGCTGGTGCAGGCCCTGGGGGAGAGAATGGCATATGAGGGACTTGAAAAGCTCCTGGAGGCGCTGCTGCCCTTTGCGGCCATGGCTACGGTTTGCGATGTGATGGAACTGAAGGATGAGAACCGGATTCTGGTGCGGGAGGGCCTGAAACGCTTTGGCTCCTGTGAAAATCAGGGGCTGCAGGCTTTATTGGAGGTCAACGGGCTGGATCCGGCAGCGGTGACCGCTTACCATCTGGGATTTGTGCTGGGGCCATGCCTCAACGCCACCGGGCGGCTGGATACGGCCCGGCGGGCGCTTCAGCTGCTGGAGAGCAAAGACAGGGTGGAGGCTATGAACGCCGCCAGGGAGTTAAAGGAACTGAACGACAGCCGAAAAAATATGACGCTCCAGGGGGTGGAACCGGCGGGCCGCCAGCTGGCGGCGGCGGGGGGGACTCCCGATCCCGTGATGGTGCTGTATT
>CAMWSA010000242.1 GCA_947176785.1 uncultured Lachnospiraceae bacterium | reverse complement strand
TGATGCGTATAAGCGACAGCGCGGATAACGTGTTGGGCGAGCTTGAACGGATCGGCGTCCTTTCCAAAGAGGAAGGCGGGAAACACAAAGTCCTGATGGATAAGGAACTGTTTTTGAGCCGCATGAAAGGATACCGTGAACTTTCGCAGCGTGTGCAGGCAGTAGCCGCCGCACAGAACCCGGAGCTTACGGACATTACCATCACAAAGAAACTGATAACGGAGGAAAATGACCATGCCATCAAGACAAGGATACCGGGGACATGGGGCGAAAATGCACAGTATGTATGGATCAACAAGGACAGGGCAATGGAGATCCATGAGGGCAAGACAATCCTGACTTTCCTTGACCGTAACAAGGATTACAAGATATATTCTGAGGACAACAGGGTAGTCGGCACCATGAAAGGGAAAGACCTGTATGAAGGGCATTATGACAGGGTGAGTGCAGAGGTGCGGAAACGGTATGCGGATATGGAGCGGAAAGCAAAGGAACAGGAGCGTATGCGGAAGAAAAAGCCCGCACCGAAAAAAGCGCCTGCGCCGAAAAAGAGGTAGCCGCCTATGGTGCAGAACAAGAAAAAAGTATCCGTGTGGTTTGTCGTACTGGGGGCGCTGCTGTGTGCTTATGCGGGGTATCTGTTAAACGGCGCATGGGAGCCGGGGATGGAAATGAACGCTTTTCTGGAGTCCTTCAACCGTGTGTGCGCCAAACCTCTTGCAAATTATTATAATGAAACAACCATAAAAGCGGTAGTGATAGCCTTAATAGTCTATGCTACCGCCCTTTTAATGTATATCACAAGCCAGCGGAACTTCATGCCGGGAAAGGAGTTTGGTACGGCAAGGTTTGAATCGCCGCAGATGGCAAACAAGATACTGGCGGACAAGGATGTGAATTTCAACCGCATTTTGAGCCAGAACGTGAAAATGTCGCTGGACTTCCGGCGGCTGAAACTCAATGGGAACATTCTGATATGCGGAGGTTCCGGTGCAGGAAAGACCTTTTATGAGGTAAAGCCGAACCTGATGCAGATGCCGCATAACTGTTCCTTTATCTGTACTGATCCAAAAGGGGAAATCCTTAGAAGCTGCGGGGAGATGTTAAAAAACAACGGTTACAGCGTAAAGGTCATAAACCTTCTGGAAATGGAAAAATCGGACTGTTACAACCCGTTTTCCTATATCCGTGAGGAAACAGACGTTGTAAAGCTGATCACCAACCTTATCAGCAATACCACGCCAAAGGGCGCAACTCCCTCCGATCCGTTCTGGGAAAAGGCGGAAGGTCTGTTCTTACAGGCAATCTTTTATTATGTGTGGCTGGAAGAACCGCCCGCAAGAAGGAACTTTGAGACAGTCCTGCAGCTTTTGGGGGAGGCGGAAGTGACAGAGCAGAATAAACCCTCAAGACTGGATGTACGCATGAAATTTTTGGAGGAGACTTCAAAACTTGGTGCGGCGCACCCTGCGGTGAAGCAGTACAACAAGTGTATGCGTGGTGCGGGCGATACCGTCCGTTCCATTATTATCAGTGCAAACTCACGGCTTGCCTTTCTGGAAAACAAGCAGGTACTAAGGCTTCTGTCAAGGGATGATTTAGAACTTGCGGAACTTGGGATCGGCGTAAACGGGGATGGGGAAACGAAAACGGCGCTGTTCTGCGTCATACCGGATTCCGACAAGTCCTACAACTTCATCATCGGAATGCTTTATACGCAGATTTTTCAGGAGCTATACTATCAGGCAGACTTCAACTGCGGCGGGCGGCTTCCGATCCATGTAACCTTCATGCTTGATGAATTTGCAAACGTCGCACTGCCGGATGATTACTGTTCCCTCCTGTCAACCATGCGGTCCAGGGAGATTTCCAGTATCATCATTATCCAGAATTTCGCTCAGTTAAAGGCGCTTTTCAAGGATACATGGGAAACCATACCGGGCAACTGTGACACGTTTATCTATCTCGGCGGCAATGAGCAGAGTACGCACAAATATGTTTCGGAACTGCTTGGAAAAGGTACGATTGACAAGAAATCAAGCGGCGAGACAAAGGGCAGGCAGGGAAGTTCCTCACGCAATTATGACGTGCTTGGCAGGGAGCTTTTTACGCCGGACGAAGTGCGGAAACTTGACAACAAGAAATGTATCATTTTTATCCGTGGTTTTGATCCGATTATGGACAGCAAGTTTATACCATTCGGGCATCCGGCATTTGACCAGACTGCCGATGGGAAAGGAAAACCGTATGTCCATGTCCCAAACAGCGGAGGGGGCGGTCAGGTGCAGCCATACCAACTGCTTACGCCGAAGGCACTCGCCTATTATGAGGGGCTGAAAAAGAAAGGCGAAAATGTCTATATTGACAAGATTGATTACAGGGACTTTGAGCTTCTCACGGACGCTGGCATGAAGAAACGCTTTATCAGCATGGAGGAGCAGGAAGAAAAAGAGCAGCTTAACAGGGAGCAGGACAATGAACTTATGTATGCACAGGAGGAACCGGAACAGGAGAGTGAACCGACACGGGAAGATGTGCATACGGGGCAGAAACAGGCAGTAAAAGCGGCTGTGCCAAAACAGTCTGCCGGAGGGCGCAGGCTGGATGGCGAAGATACCATTATGAACCGTATGGCGCAGTGGAAGTATTCCAAAGAGCAGAAAGACGAACTGCACAGGATGATTGCGCTCGGTATGCCCACAAAGACCATACTGGCAGTATTCTACCCGGAAACGGATGTCATAAAAATGCGGGAGGTCAGAAAGACATTCCAGACAGTGCGGCATTCAGAAAATTAGGGACAGTTCCCCAATGGAAAGGTGGTGGTTAAAGCAGCATCGCATCGGGGAAAGCCCGATTAAACAGTATTCCGGGGGAAACACCGTCTTGATAGAGCAGACAGTAACAATTTAAAAACCAAAATGAAATAGGAGATTATTTTTATGCGTAGAACAGAGATTATTTCAGGAACAATGGCAACAGAGCCACTGGCAGCAGAGGCAAAGGCAGGAAAGGGCAGGTTATCAAAGGCAAAGAAGGCAGTGACAGCGTTTTGCGGTGCGGCATACCTTGCAGTGGGCGGACTGCCTATGACAGTGTTTGCATCCGGTGCCGGAACAGGTGCGATCACACAGCCGCTTGACAACTTAAAGACACTCGTGATTGCGGTCATTGGTGCGGTGGGCGTCATTATCCTTGCAAAGAACGTCATGGAGTTTGCACAGGCATACCAGCAGCAGGATTCCTCAACCATGAACTCGGCATTAAAAGGTATTGTAGCCGGGGTTATGATGGCAGGTATCTCCACGGTTCTTTCTTTTCTCGGCTTCTAAGAAAAAACAGCAGCAGGGGGAGGGCGGTGCGGTGCGCTGCCCTTTCCCGGAAAGGAGAGAGGTGAGGATTAAGTGGATATTTTCAAGTTAGGGGAAAAGATACTTGACCTTCTGGAAATGGTATTTGGTTTCTGGAACAATCAGGTAAGCCTTGTATTTGCCCTGTTGGGGCAGTCCCCGGTAAGTTTTAAAGGAGGCGGTCCGTGGGGGCTGGTGGAAAGCGTGCAGCCGATCTTCGTGGCAGTGGGTTCCTCCCTTGTAGTGCTGTTCTTCGTGATAGGTTTCTGTTCGGAGAGCGTGGACGTGCGTGAGGAAATGCGTTTTGAAGTAATCCTGCGTATGCTGATACGGCTCGGACTTTCGGAATGGCTCGTGGCAAACAATGTGACCATAATGAAAGCGTTCTTCAATACAATCGGGAACCTTGTGAACGCACTGTCGGCGGGGAGTTACACAACGCTTACCATTGACAGCACACAGGCAGAGGTCATAAAGGATTTAGGTTTCGGTGAGGGGCTTATCATGCTGATACTGGCAGCTCTTTTGAGCGTCATTGTCATTATCTGCGGCTTTTTTATTATATATACGGTCTACTTCCGTTTCCTGAAAATCATGGTCATCGTGCCAATCGGTTCCATTGCCTTTTCCACGCTGGCGGGCAACCGTAACGTGGCGAACACGGCAAGCACCTATGCCAAATATTTCTTATCCGTGGTGTTTGAGGCGGTTACGATGGCACTGGCAATCATGCTGTGCAATGCGTTCATCAGTGCGGGGCTTCCGTCCTTTACGGGCAGCTACTCGGACTGGGCAAAAACACTCATATATCTGTGTGAGATGACCTTTACGATTGCCCTTACCGTGGGGAGCGTGAAAGGGGCGCAGTCGCTTACCAGCAAAGCATTAGGATTATAGGAGGGCAGTATGGAAATAAGACCATTGACACAGGCGGAACAGAAATACGCTTACAAACAGAGTATGCAGATCCGGGGACAGACAGGAAGCATCGGAATCCTGCAGGGCGGATATGGGGCAGACAATGAATTTCATTCCGAGTTCCATGAATTAAGCAATCGGTTGAAAACGGATGAATTTGAGGCGCAGTTACAGGAAGTATTAAATTCCGGCGAAAACAGTGTTTTGCAAAATCTGGATGCAATGCGGGAATTTACGCTGCTGCATCCCCAAAATGGATTTCCGGGGGCGGAGTACGGTTTCCGTGTGGAAACAGAAAAGTTCGCATTCCTTGTACGCTGCAATCCTGAAAAAGAGAGTGACAATATAGAAATCCACTGTTATGTGAAAGAATGGCTGGACCACCATATCAGTAAGGCAGAAAAGGGCATCCGGTTCATTAACAGCAGGTATGATGAGCTGTTCCGCATTGAAGATGGGGAGAAGATTAAAATCAGGTATTCGGACGGCGGGGAACAGGAGCGTGTCTGCCGCTATATTGATGAAACCCATACGGAAGTCGGCAGCAATCTGTACCATATCTGCCAGTTTGCAGAGATCATGGAACGGAATGGTTCGGAATATACACCAGTGAAGCCGGAAACAGTGCAGACGGAAGAAAAAACGGAGGGGACACTGGAACTGGAAACCAAATTTGGGACTACGGAAAATGTAACGCTGACAGTCAACACCTATGTGGATAACAACAGCCTTTATGTAGGAATGACAACAGAGGAGGACGGTTTCCCGGAGCCTTACGGCGATGTGACGGTAAACCTGCTTTCTTCCGTACCGCCCTACTGTGCCTTTGTGGATACAAACAACATGCCGGAACTTGAGGATTTCCTTGTGAAAAACGGGATTGCGGAGTTCACGGGAATAGAGCAGAGGAGCGGCTATTGCAGTTATCCCCTTTATCTGTTCAGTGCGGAAAAGATGCGTGGACTCTGCCCTGATGGAATGGCAGCATATGAGCAGGCAAACGGATTTGACAAGAAGCCGGAGAAAAAAGAAAAAAGCAGGTAGGAACAGACAGGAGGTGTAAAGATGGTAATTGAAATCAACAAGGATATAGACCGTTACAAGGAATCGGTTGTCATGGGGCTGACGGCAAAGCAGCTTATTTTCTCCGTGGCGTCGGTTGCGGCAGGCGGCGGGATCGTGCTGTTACTGTACCGCTATATCGGTCTTACTCCCAGTGTATATGTGGCAATCCCGGTTGCCGCCCCGATAGCGCTCGGAGGGTTCTATTCGTTCAACGGGATGGGGTTTTATGAGTATATGGGGAGAAAAATGCGTATGCTCTTTGCCAACCGCCCGCTTGCCTATGCGTCCACCGAAGGGGAGGAAACAATCCGTGAGATACGCATGGAGGAGGAAGCTGTGAAAAAGGCAGATAAAAAGAAGGGCAGAAAGAAAGGCAGCGGGAAAAAGAAAACAAGCAAAAAAAATAAGAAAGGCAGGAAAAGAAAATGATGAAGAAGAAAGCAGTGAAAGTAGCAGCAGGGATCGTTGCAGTAGTAGTGGGAGCCGTTATCGGCACAGCCATTTACAGGGCAAAGCATTAAGGAACCCATAAAAAAGGAAAGGAGGCAGGCATATGAAAAAGAGAACAGGGAAAATCGTGGCTGTTGTTGCAGTCATCGCAGCCGCAGTAGGCGTAATCGTGTACAGAATCAGACATTAGGAAAAACACAAAGCAACTATAAGTGGAATAACTGCCCTTTATTGGTCGGGAAGTTCCGGTAT
>CAMWSA010000241.1 GCA_947176785.1 uncultured Lachnospiraceae bacterium | reverse complement strand
CTGTTGTTGGATAAAAAGGAAAAGCATAGCCCATCATACCAGAGCTGCATATACCTAAAACGGAAAATATTCTCAGGGTTCGTCTCTATATCTTCCACTCTGTATGTAATATTATGCACATACCTCTCCGCCTCCTCTTCTGAGATCTGCCACCGTTCAATCCCCTGCAGCAGCTTCTTCATACAGGTATACCAGTCATCAAAGCTCTTCGCCGTGAGAATCTCACAGATGCCCAGATCCGTCACCAGAAAGGTGCGCTGATAGTCCCGATGCTGTACGGTGGCGTACCCCAGCAGTTTTCCCTCGCCTTCTCCGCAGGGTTCCCCGGACAGAAGCTCTATGTACCACACTTCTTCTCCTTTCCGCTGGGGGTCTATATACAAATGGTCGATCAATTCCTCTGCTCCCCAGTCAACCCAGGAACACCCCGTATTCCATGTATTAAAAAAACATCTTATCTGTTCTCCCAATTCCTCCCTGCGATCCAATGCTTCAGGCAGTTCTTCCAAAGAAGCCGTCTGTACGTTTTCAGGCATTTCCTCCTGGTTGTCAACCTGTTGATCCACTGTCATCTGTCCCGACTCTGCTGCCTCATCTCCTGACAGGGCAGCATCACTTGGACGGGCTTTGTTTCCCGCAGACAGCCCCAGGCAAACCAGCAGGAATACGATGCCAATACCACCACATATAAATCGGCTTTTCATAAACTCACCCTTTTTTGATGATCCCAACTCCTGTCACCGCCATTCTCTTTTCCTCCTGCTTCCGGATTCCCCATCCGTCACGCAAGCACCCCCTGGAACTGTCAGCAAATAACAAATATACATAACAGTCCTTAAATCAATACCCCGGAACTCTGTGTCCGGGGTATTTCAAAAACATGCCTATTTAACCAAAAGTCGCAATACGCCCTTCTTTTATCCCGTAAATCACGTAATGTATATATAACAGATTTTTATCATAGCCGAAAGCAGCCATTAAGTCAGGGTATGTATCCGCATATTCCATATAGTTAAATTCGTCAACCGTTCCGACAACGGGAGCAGGAATCTCATTAATCGTTCCGGGAACGGAAACGGCTTCATTCGTTCCGGGAACGGAAACGGCTTCATTCGTTCCGGGAACGGCTTCCTCTATTCCGGGAACAGGAATGGCTTCATTTGCCACGGCGAACCATGGATTATTTATATCTATATCTGTCGGATCCCAACCCCTGCAGGGAGAATCCTCCGCTATTTTGATTGCCTCCGGTTTTTCAAACAGACCCGCCGACTCGCTGTCAGAGTATACAACCACCGTCGTGCCCGGTTTACAATTATCGTATATCCATTTGGCATCCTCCACAGACAATCTGACGCAGCCCAAGGATGCGTTTTCCCCCAATGCATTGTACTCTTCCCATTCCAATGAATCCGGAGATGTCTTAGTATAGGGAACGGAGTGGAACAGGATCTTTCCGTTAAACCGCACCGCATACCTGCCATAACTCCTGTCCACCATCAAACGCCACTCATAGTAGTCGGAGGTCTGGAACACACCCTCCGGGGTCTCATGGCCTTCCCTGCCGCAGGAACAGACCATTGCCTTGACAGGCGTCACAGTGCCGTCTTCCTCCTGCTGTACAATTGTAACACAGTTTAAGGCCCTGTTTACAAAAACCGTGTAATCCGGCCTTGTATCAATAACAATATTTTCCATAGACAGATCCCTCAATTCCGCCGCTTCTATGCCAGTGACTGTATTGAAGAACAGCAGTATACTCATGCATACTATACTAATTACCAGCTTATACAATTTTTTCATGTTGTACCTTCCTTAATCTTTTATCCGGACTATGTCTCTGCAACGCAAAAATTATAGCATATAGGTATTCAAATTGCAATATCCCATCAGCTTAAATCCCCCGCAATCCCAATCAAATTCACATAGGTATCCCTCCTCTGCCTTTTTCCGTATTTCTACAGATTTTAGAGAAAAAAATTGTATGTTTTTCCAATCTATGTTAAAATATATACTCAATGACTACAATTCCCCAAGTGAAATGCACTGTCCGGGGATACGCGGAGTTAAAAAATCAGGAGGAAATGTAAATGAGTGAAAAAAAGATCCCCTATAAGATCTATCTGGAAGAAAACGAAATCCCCGGCAGCTGGTACAACCTGCGGGCCGATATGAAGAACAAGCCTGCGCCGCTTCTGAATCCCGGCACTTTGCAGCCCATGACCGCCGAGGAGCTTGGGGGCGTTTTCTGCGAGGAACTGGTGGCCCAGGAGTTGGATGACACAACTGCTTACATCCCAATCCCCCGGGAAATCCAGGATTTCTATAAGATGTACCGCCCGTCGCCCCTGGTGAGGGCCTACTGCCTGGAGGAGAAACTACAGACCCCCGCCAGGATCTATTACAAATTCGAGGGCAATAACACCAGCGGCAGCCACAAGCTGAACTCCGCCATCGCCCAGGCTTACTATGCCAAGAAACAGGGCCTCAGGGGCGTCACCACCGAGACCGGTGCCGGACAATGGGGCACCGCCCTCTCCATGGCCTGCTCCTATTTCGGCCTGGACTGCCAGGTATATATGGTAAAGGTCTCCTATGAGCAGAAGCCTTTCCGCCGGGAGGTGATGCGGACCTACGGGGCCACTGTCACCCCCTCCCCCAGCATGACCACCGAAGTAGGCCGGAAAATCCTGGCGGAACATCCCGGCACCACCGGAAGCCTGGGCTGTGCCATCTCCGAGGCCGTAGAAGCGGAACAAAACCGCGAGGGCTACCGCTATGTGCTGGGCAGCGTGCTGAACCAGGTACTGCTGCACCAGACCATAATTGGCCTGGAGACCAAGGCCGCCCTGGACAAATATGGCATTGTCCCCGATATCATCATCGGCTGCGCAGGCGGCGGCTCCAACCTGGGCGGACTGATCTCCCCCTTTGCGGGCGAGATGATACGTGGGGAGCGGAATTACCGCATTATCGCAGTGGAGCCCGCCTCCTGCCCCAGCTTCACCCGCGGCGTGTTCGCGTATGATTTCTGCGACACCGGCAAGGTATGCCCGCTGGCTAAGATGTATACCCTGGGCAGCGGCTTCATCCCCTCCGCCAACCATGCGGGCGGGCTGCGCTACCATGGCATGAGCCCCATCCTGTCCCAACTCTACCATGACGGCATCATGGAGGCCACCAGCGTGGAGCAGACCGCCGTGTTCGAAGCGGCAACCCAGTTTGCCAGAGTAGAAGGTATCCTCCCCGCCCCCGAGAGCAGTCATGCCATCTGCGCAGCCATTGACGAAGCCATGAAATGTAAAGAAACGGGGGAGGAAAAGACCATTGTGTTCGGCCTCACCGGAACGGGATACTTTGACATGGTGGCCTATGAGAAATATAACAACGGGGAAATGGCAGACTACATCCCCACAGACGAAGACTTAAAGCCGGGGTTCGACGGTATTCCCCGCTTTCCCGGCAATGAATTCTGATACTTTCCAAAAGAAGGGGCTTGCGGCCCCTTCTTTTTACAGCTGTGAACTGCAATAGCTTCTCTTTCCACTGAACAATGCCATAAAATAGAAAAGGGAGCCTTATTTGCCCAAAACCGCCTCATACTGCACGTTCCTGTCATTATACGGAAAACTAAGCTTCAAATCAACGTCATTATAGTATATCTTCCTGTCTTCACTATAGATGGAGAATATTCCTCCCCCCCTTAGTCTGGACAGGCTGTCTTTCTGAAGCGAATCCGCAATATAGACGGGAATCATCTCCAGCAGAATTTCACTACAGCCTAATTCTCCACTGTAACATGCCAAATCACTGCTGGCACTCTTACAGAAGCCATCCTGCGCATCAAGGTAGGGTGTACGACACTCTCCATTGGAATATACATAATAATACTGCTGTGCATTGTTCAATGCATAATCACGGAGATAGACAATGCTGGAAGGGCCTTTGTACTGCACGCTCGCCGCAGGATAGATCATGGAGCCCTCCCTGTCGTAAAAAGTGTAGGCATAGCTTTCCCCGCTCCGATCCAAATTTCTGATAAATCCGTCAGCGCTGGAAATACAGCCTCTGGAATAGCCTGCGGAAAGGATCTCCTCCGCCAGATAATCCACTATAAAGGCATTTTTCATCCAATAGAAATCAATAAAGCTTTCAACCTCATTCTCCGTAGCAAAAGACAGATACTCCTCGGCTACCCGCAGACAGATCCTGTTCTCTCCGAGCAGCTCCAAATTTATCATCCGCGAATCATTGGCAAACTGAACTATGGCGGCATAGTAATCCGCCACCTCCCGATTCAGATAGGGGTCATATTCAACTGCCTGATATTCCTCCGTGCAGTGAAATAAGCCTTTGTATTGTTCATAGACTGGTGCCAGATAGAGACTTCTGTCTCCGGACTCCTGAATCAGGGAAAATGCCCGGTACAAAACAGCGTCTACCTCCACTTCCTCGTTGAGATGGCGGTTGATATAGTACATATTGTGAACCTTCTCATATTCCACATCATTTGTAAACAACCGGAAAGCATGCTCCGAAGCTTCCGAATAGCATGCGGTAAGTGCTTTATTCTCCGCTGTGGCCGAGGTGCCGCCCTCTCCCAGACAATACAAAAACACGAAATCGTCACCACAATTTAACTCGGAAGAGTTGACACTGATTTCACTCCAACCGGGATCCTTTGATGACAGATTAGCCACGCCATATGCAATAAAAAACGCCCCCGCTACCAAAAATACAACGGCCAGAATCAACCTAAGCCGCCTGTACTTTGTGGAAAGCTCAATCTTGTTCACTGGTTTTGGATGAGGAAGGTTTCTTCCCCCGCCTCTGGTTTCCTTCAAATCAACCCTCCGTATTTATTCATGCCTTCCCTGCTCCTGCATATCACAGGCATTGCCTGTGATATTGCGTAAATCTGTGTTCGGAAATGAAACCTCCAAGCTTCCCGGCATACTGCCGCTGCATATTACTGCACGTCTTCCGGCAGCGCATACATCCGTCAGAAATTATGATACCTGTTCTCATCTGACACAATGCACGGGAGTCTGTAAACCCCCGTGCATCATATGAATACCTGCCCCATGGCTGCCTGGTCATTTCCTGCCATGAATATAGTAATTTTACCACACCCTATACTACTGCCAGCAAGATCAACAACAGGAAGATGGCAACAAACACACCCAGCGTAATCAGGCCGGCAACAGCACCTCTCTTACATGCCCTGTAGTTACGGAGATAATTGACACGCCTGAAAATAAAGGCTGCAATCAGTCCGGGTATCGGCAGGAAAAAGGATAAAAGCTTATAGAGGAAAGAGCCTGTATCATGAACCGGCGGAAGCTGAATCCCATCCTCAGAAGCTGTCGTCTCCTGCGTACCGCCCCCGCTCTCAGAGCCGGAAAAGGCAATGGTAATGGATTTAACCGGCTCATCCTTATCCCTGATGGCTTTGTACTCCTCGATCTCCTTTTTGCTTCCATATACATAATGGTCATGGCCGATGCAAACCAACTCCGGCTGTTCCTCACTGTAATCATGAATAGACGGATCATAGGTATAGAGGACTTTATTTTTTTCCAGCTTGGGGTCCGGAATCGGAATAGCCGAAATCAGGGAATGGGTGTAAGGATGCAACGGGTAGTTAAAAAGCTCCTCCGCCTCCGCAATTTCCACAATATTTCCCTTATAAATAACACCAATGCGATCCGAAATAAATCTCACCACAGAAAGGTCATGCGCAATAAAGAGATAGGTAATCCCTTTTTCACGCTGGAACTTTTTCATCAAATTCAGGACCTGGGCGCGGATAGACACATCCAATGCGGAAATAGGCTCATCCGCCACCACCAGTTCCGGCTCCATAACCATGGCACGGGCGATACCAATACGCTGGCGCTGTCCGCCGGAAAACTCATGCGGGTATCTGGTCAGATGCTCCGGCAGAAGACCTACCTCACCTATTATTTTTTCTACCTTCTGCTGACGGTCCGCCTTGCTTGTAAAGAGGTGGAAATTATACAGTCCCTCGGAGATAATATAGTCCACCGTCGCCCTGTCATTCAG
>CAMWSA010000240.1 GCA_947176785.1 uncultured Lachnospiraceae bacterium | reverse complement strand
ACCCGGTATAGGAACAGGTGAAAAGAGGGTCCGCCGCCACATTCAGCCCCACATGCTTCATGCCGCAGAAAGCCCGCCGGCCCGCCAGACAGGCTCCGAAAGCCACTTCCATGGCCACCTTTTCGTTGGGGGCCCACTCGCAATAGATCTCGTCATATTTTGCAGCCTCCTCCGTCACCTCCGTGCTGGGAGTGCCGGGATAGCTGGATACCACACAGCACCCCGCCTCATACAGCCCCCGGGCCAGCGCCTTGTTTCCTAACATTAATTGTTTCATATGTACTTTCCTCACTCTCACAAAATGCTTACACGCACTAACATTTCTATTATACTTGAATATTTTAGTCATGTAAAGCAAAAAAGTCCGCTCATAATCTGTAAATTTTTGAAAATAAGGGTTGCATTTTTCCTCATTACCCGATATAATAAATTGGAGTGCTGAAATAGCTCAGTTGGTAGAGCACTTCACTCGTAATGAAGGGGTCGTGGGTTCGAGTCCCATTTTCAGCTGATTGGGAAGGTTGTCAAACCGACGGGGTGACAGCCTTCTTTTTTTCTTATTTCACTTTTCCCACCAATAATTATATTTTCCAACGCCTGTGCGGCGTATATTGTCCGATTACGCAGCATATACCACACGGGCGTTGGAAAATCCGAATGTCCGTATCGCTTTTGAAGGAAAAGAGGCCGCCCGCTAATTGCTTAGCACGCCGCCTCTTTCATATGGTGTCGCAGCCCACAGGCTATTTTAAAATGCTCCGGCTGCTTTCGCTGCCGTCTCCGCTCATCCACCTCCGCTGCATGGGATTCCAGTCCATACTCCAATGCATTGCGGGGTTTTTCATGAGGCTTCTAAACTCCCGGTTTTATGACGCCTCCCTCTTTTCACGGAAAATATGAAATTATTACCGCCATTTTCCGTCAAAAACTTTCGGCAGGCCATATGGCATATCTTTATAAGGCCCTGTCGCACAATTCCAGCGCCGCCGCAATCACTGCATCCATATCATAGTACCTGTACTCCCCCAGCCTTCCGCCGAAAATCACCTTCTCCTCCGCATCGGCCAGCTTTCTGTATTCCCCATACAGTGCGCTGTTTTTCTCATCATTCACGGGATAGTATGGCTCGTCCCCCGGCTTCCACTCAGAACTGTACTCCCGGCTGATCACCGTCCCCGGAAGCTCCCTGCCTTCTTCGTCTTTCCCGAATACGAACCATTTATGCTCGATAATCCGGGTCCAGGGCGTCTCCCGGTCCGTGTAATTCACCGCCGCATTGCCCTGGAAGTTGGGTATATCCAGAACCTCCGTCTCAAAGCGCACCGAGCGGTACTCCAGCGCACCCAGCCTGTAATCGTAAAAGCCGTCTATTGGCCCGGTGTAAAGCACCCTGTCCGCCAGGGCATTAAGCTCCTCACGATGCTCCAGATAATCCGTGGACAGGCGCACCTCAATCCCCTCCAGCAGATTCTCCACCAGCCGGGTATATCCGCCCATGGGGATTCCCTGATACAGGGCATCGAAGTAGTTGTTGTCAAAAGTAAGCCGCACCGGCAGACGCTTGATAATGAATGCCGGCAGTTCCTTACAGTCACGCCCCCATTGCTTCTCTGTGTAGCCCTTCACCAGCTTCTCAAAGATATCCCGTCCCACCAGAGAGACTGCCTGCTCTTCCAGGTTTGCAGGCTCCGTGATGCCGGCCTCCCTTTTTTGCTCCTCTATTTTGGCCGCCGCCTCCTGGGGCGTTGTCACCCCCCACATTTTGTTAAAGGTATACATGTTGAAGGGCAGGGAATACAATTCCCCCTTGTAGTTCGCCACCGGGGAATTGGTGAAGCGGTTGAACTGCGCGAACTGCGTGATATAATTCCACACGCGGACATTATTGGTATGAAAAATATGGGCACCATATTTGTGGACCGGGATTCCCTCGATCTTTTCCGTATAGATATTGCCCGCCACATGGGGCCGCTTGTCCACCACCAGCACCGACTTGCCCCGAGCCCTGGCCTCATGGGCAAAAATTGAGCCGAACAGGCCCGATCCTACTATCAGATAATCATAATGCATTTTCACTCTCCTCCAAAACATTCACCAAACTCTCTCAGCTATCCAAGTCGAAGCATCACTGCTGTACATGCACGTCCAACTGGGGATAGGGAATCTGGATACCGGCCTGATCCAGAGCATACCTGACTCCCTCCGTCAGGCGGTAACGCCCGTCCCAGTACTCCTCGTTAGTAAACCAGCAGCGGACAATCAGCTGTATGGCGCAGTCTCCCAGAGAGTCCACCACCACCCGCATCTCCCGGTCCTTCAGCACCGCCGGGTCCTCCGCCAATAAATCCATCAACGCCTCCCGGGCGGTCCGGATATCGGAGCGATAGGAAATCCCTACGGAAATATCACATCTTCGGTACTTGTCCGTGGTAATATTCACCAGGCTGCCGTTTGCCAGCGTTCCGTTGGGCAATACGACGGTCCGGTTGTCCGGTGTCAGGAGTTTTGTATAAAAAAGCTGGATCTCCGTCACCGTGCCCTCTTTTCCGTTGGCATCTATAATATAGTCCCCTACCAGAAAGGGCTTTAAAATCAGGATCAGCACTCCGCCCGCCAGGTTGGAGAGGCTTCCCTGCACCGCCAGACCGATAGCCACGCCAGCGGAACCCAGCAGGGCCACCACACTGGCGGCATCCACGCCAAAGCCCCCGGCTATCATAAAGATCAACAGGATATACAGGACTGCCTTGAGAAAAGAGTCTGTAAACTGCCGGACACCCACATCCACCTTACCCTGTGCCAGGGATTTTTTCACGATTTTGCGGACCAGCTTGATCACCTGCGCTCCCAGCAGGAATACCACCAGGGCCAGCACGATCCGCAGGCCCATGTTCATTGCCTTTTCCGGCAGTTCGGAGAAAAACTTCTCAATCGTTCCGGGATCAAGCTGGGATGCCTGCCCTGCCGCTGCCCTGAGAACAATTCCATACAAAGCCATTTATTAACTGCTCCTTTCAGCCTACTGGGATACCGCTTCCCCGTTTTTCTTGCCATCGGCGGCACCCGGCAAATTTCCTGAAGCCGCTCTCTTCCCCGGCGCAGTCTTACCATGAACGCCTGTCGTCTTCTTCGAAGCAGGCTTTTCCGCAGGGGCTTCCGCCTCTTTGGCAGAGTTCTCACTGACAGCCGTCCTCCCCGATGCCTTCTTGGGCGTATTCTCCTTGATCAGAGCCAGTTTCTTGCGCACCCGTTCCTCAATGACCCGGTTCAGTTCCTCCTCGGTATAGGGTTCAAAGCGCAGGATGCTCAAGGACAGCGGGGCCAGCTTCACACTGATGGACACCGCCTGCTCGTCCCACTCAATGTCCGTTGCCGCCAGGGCTCTCTTATTCACCACGCCCGTGCCGCCGTATATCTTTTCATCCGTATTCAGAATTTCCTTGTACTTGCCGTCAAAGGGCACGCCCGTGCGGATCTCCTGGGCCACGCCGGCGAAATTCGCCACCACCAGCAGCATATCGCTGGCGTCGCTCCCCTTCCGCAGATAACTCAGATAACAGTCGTTGCCGGAAATGGCATTGATCCAGGCAAACCCCGTGGGCTCCTGATCCAGTTCATACAGGGCGGTCTCCCTGCGGTACAGGTGGTTTAAATCCTTATACAACTCCGCCACGCCCTTGTGTTCCGGCACCCCCAGCAGCTCCCACTGCACTCTCCGGTTCTCGTTCCACTCATCGAACTCCGCCAGTTCCTGTCCCATGAACAGGAGTTTCTTGCCGGGATGAGTCATCATATAGGCATAAGTCAGGCGCAGATTGGCCAGCTTCTCCTCCTTGCTGCCGGGCATCTTGCCCGCCATGGTGGCCTTGCCATGCACCACCTCATCATGGGAAAACACCAGCTGGAACTTTTCGCTGTAGGCGTAAATCATGCTGAAGGTCAACTCCCCGTGGTGATGGCTGCGGAAATAAGGGTCCATCCGAATATAGCCCAGGTAATCATTCATAAAGCCCATATTCCACTTTAAGTCAAAGCCCAGGCCGCCCTTGTCCAGCTTCTCTGTGATCAGAGGGAACGCGGTACTCTCCTCCGCGATGGACAGCACGCCGGGATTGCGTTTTTTCAGGACAGAGTTTAAGTGCTTAATCATCTCCATGGCCTCCAGGTTCTCCTTGCCGCCGTACATGTTGGCCACCCATTCCCCGTCATTTTTGCCATAGTCCAGATACAGCATGCTGGCCACTGCATCCATGCGTATGCCGTCCGCATGGAACTTCTCCACCCAGAACAGCGCATTGGCGATCAAGTAGTTGGACACCTGGGGTCTTCCGTAATTGTAGATCAGCGTTCCCCAGTGAGGATGGAAGCCCTGACGGGGATCCTGATGTTCATACAGACATGTGCCGTCAAAGCCGGACAGCCCGTGGGTGTCCCTGGGGAAATGAGCCGGCACCCAGTCCAGGATCACGCCGATGCCCGCCTTGTGCAGTTCGTTTACAAAAAACATAAAATCTTCGGGGCTTCCGTACCGTGCGGTGGGGGCATAATAGCCGATGACCTGATACCCCCAGGAGCCGTCGAAGGGATGCTCCATAATGGGCATCAGTTCCACATGGGTATAACCCATCTCCTTCACATAGGCCACCACCCTGGGGGCAATATCCCGATAGTTGGCGTATGACTCGCCCTCCTTGGGATCAAGGAAGGACCCCATATACATCTCATAGACACTGACAGGCGCATTGCCCCCCTGGAATTCTCTGCGCTCTTTGATAAATTCCGCATCCTCCCATTTGAAACGGCTGATATCCGCCACTATGGAGGCATTATCGGGCCTAAGCTGTGCCGCATTGCCGTAAGGGTCTGCTTTCAGATAAGTCAGCCCGCCCCTGGCCTTAATCTCAAACTTGTAGATACAGCCCTCCGTCACCTGGGGGATGAACAGTTCAAAAATACCGCTGTCCCACAGGCGGCGCATCTGGTGGGCACGACCGTCCCAGTTATTGAAATCTCCCACAACGCTGACCCGCAGGGCATTGGGGGCCCATACGGCAAAGCAGGTTCCCTCCTCCCCGTCCAGGGTACAGGGATGTGCCCCCAGTTTTTCATAGATGGTATAATGGATACCCGCATCAAACTTTTCCGTGTCTTTCTTAGTGATCCTGGGGGCGTGCCGGTAAGGGTCCTGCACCCGGACCACCTTTCTGTCCCGGTCCACCACCACATAGTGGTATTCCCCCATCTCCTTCTCCGGGATCAGTACCGCAAAAAATCCCTCTTCATCAGCCATATCCATGGGATATTCCCTGCCGCTTTTTACCAGCTGCAAAGTCATCTCCGCCGCCCCCGGATAAAACGCCTGTACCAGCATCTGGCTGCCCGCCTTGTGGGGGCCCAGCAGGTCATGGGGGTGGTCGCACTCGGAGTAGACAATCTCCTCTATCGCCGGCCAGTTCATCAGTTTATACAGTTTATTATCCATAGTCGCCTCTTTTCTGTATGGCTTCTCTCTTATTCTAAATTCCGTATCCGGGCAGATGCTGTTCTTATTTATACGCACGACCTATTAGGTTTTCCGATTCCCACGCGGCACATGCTGCCCAGCTATGCAGCATATGCCGCGTGGGAATCGGAAAATTTTAGCGATCGTAAGTATATTCCTTGCGCTGCGGATGCCATACTGCCGCAGACAGCCCATATTCCTGTCTCACTTCCCATATAACACGCACAAACGGGTAGATTTTCCTTGCGGCACAGTATATTTTGCCCGATTATGCGGTATGTATTGTGCGGGAAATGTAAAATCTTAGCCCCTAACAGCAGAAAACATAACCTGCGAGCCGGACGTATACCTCCGGTTTCTTTGCAGTACTGCTGTCGTAAATAATTTGCGCCGTTTTCTTACAGGGTATGTATAAACAAACCACTTCTGAGCTTTGGTTCAAACCATGTGGATTTGGGCGGCATCAGCCTGCCCGCATCCGCCACGGCAAACAGTTCATAGATGGAGGTAGGGTACAGGACAAGGCCACCGGCAAAAACCGAAGTTCCCATATCAGCAAATACAACAGGCCGC
>CAMWSA010000239.1 GCA_947176785.1 uncultured Lachnospiraceae bacterium | reverse complement strand
GACAAGGAGAGCGCTATGGACGATGGGCAGCAGTCAGGGGACAGCACGATGCCCCTGACCTGGGAGGCGGCCCGTGCGGATGAGGTCTACGGACGGTATGTGGATGTGCAGGCACCGGAGGGATACAGTTTTACCAGCGCAGACCGGTCCACATCCCTTCTGCGAGTGACCTGGAACAAGGATATGGAGGAGATCTCCATTACCTGCAGACAGGCTGATGAAAGTGTCAGCGACTGGCTGGTGGATGTGGGGAAGCCGGAGGAGTACGACCTGGGTTTATATACTGCTCCCTGGGAGGACAGTGTGCCCCAGGAACTGTACACGCAGGTATCCAATGCCACATTCAGGCCGGAACAGATCACTTCGCAGATCGTGGCCGCCAGGACCTGGCAGGTGCAGGAGGCGGGCGGCGTATCCGGCAGCCGTACCCGGATCGGCATTCTGTACAGTGACAATGTGCTGGTGGAGATCGGCGGCAAAGGTACTTCGCCGGAGGAAATCTACGCAATGATATATTGGGAGGAAAATACGAACGGGCGCTAAGCTTTTTCAATTCCTGCACGTCCCACGCTGTATAATCGGGCGGCGCAAATTAAGACAAAATAGGTGAAAGCAGGATTTCACCAATCTGAGAACTGCCGCGTCATGACATTCGCAATCATGCCTGCGGCAGTTTTTTAAAAAATTAAGAGCAGCCGGAAGAATAGTCTGAATTTTTATAAATGCGTAATTTGCTATTTACGAAGGAGTTCTTTTTCGCTATAATAGAAAAAATGAGTTGAAGCGGGGGAAAAAGATGAGGACTGTGCGCATGGGGAGACAGGTGTATATTACGGCGGAAATGTGCGGGGTGTTCTATTCCCTTTTTTCTATAGTTGCTTCTATTCCATATGTTGACATGATCAGCCAGTAGTTTTAGTTACTGGCTTTTCTTATGTACCCGGACGGGAATATGCGGGACTTAAATAGGAGGATGAGAATGAGTAAAAGAACAGACATCAGGAAAGTATTGATTATCGGCTCCGGCCCCATCATCATCGGCCAGGCATGTGAGTTTGACTATTCCGGCACCCAGGCGTGCAAGGCCCTGCGGCAGCTGGGCTATCAGATCGTGCTGGTAAACTCCAATCCGGCCACGATTATGACCGACCCGGGGATTGCGGACGTGACTTATATTGAGCCTCTGAATGTAAAGCGCCTGGAACAGATCATCGACAAGGAGCGCCCGGACGCGATCCTGCCCAATCTGGGCGGGCAGTCCGGCTTAAACCTCTGCTCCGAACTGGCAAGCGCGGGTGTGCTGGACAAATACAATGTAAAGGTCATCGGCGTGCAGGTGGATGCCATCGAGCGGGGCGAGGATCGTATCGAATTTAAGAAAACCATGAACAAGCTGGGCATTGAGATGGCCCGCAGCGAGGTGGCCTACTCCGTGGAGGAGGCGCTGGCTATCGCGGACAGGCTGGGGTACCCGGTGGTGCTGCGTCCGGCCTACACCATGGGCGGCGCTGGCGGCGGCCTGGTGTACAATGTGGAGGAGCTTCGGACAGTCTGCTCCCGGGGCCTGCAGGCTTCCCTGGTGGGCCAGGTGCTGGTGGAGGAATCCATCCTGGGCTGGGAGGAACTGGAACTGGAAGTGGTGCGGGATGCCAAAGGCAATATGATCACTGTCTGCTTTATCGAGAATATCGACCCTCTTGGGGTACACACCGGGGATTCCTTCTGCTCCGCCCCCATGCTGACCATCTCCGGGGAACTGCAGAAGCGGCTTCAGGAGCAGGCATACAAGATCGTGAACGAGGTGGAGGTCATCGGCGGCACCAATGTGCAGTTTGCCCATGATCCCGTCAGCGACAGGATAGTGGTCATTGAGATCAATCCCAGGACCTCCCGCTCCTCCGCCCTGGCCAGCAAGGCCACGGGCTTCCCCATCGCCCTGGTATCCGCCATGCTGGCCTCGGGGCTGACCCTGGATGAGATTCCCTGCGGCGTGTGCGGCACGCTGGACAAATATGTGCCCGGCGGGGATTATGTGGTGATCAAGTTCGCCAGATGGGCCTTTGAGAAGTTCAAGGACAGCGAGGACAAGCTGGGCACCCAGATGCGGGCGGTGGGCGAGGTCATGAGTATCGGTAAAACCTATAAGGAGGCTTTCCAGAAGGCCATCCGCAGCCTGGAGATCGGGCGCTACGGCCTGGGCTTTGCCAAGGATTTCCACGAGAAGAGCAAGGAAGAACTGTTAAAGATGCTGATAGTTCCCACCAGCGAGCGGCAGTTTATCATGTATGAGGCTCTGAGAAAAGGGGCCACGGTGGAGGAACTGTTCCGGCTGACCAGGATTAAGCACTATTTTATCGAGCAGATGAAGGAACTGGTGGAGGAAGAGGAGGCGCTGCTGGCCATGAAGGGCAGTCTGCCGGATAAGGCGGTGCTGGAGCGGGCCAAGAGGAACGGCTTTGCGGACCGCTACTTGAGCAAGCTGCTGGAGGTGCCGGAGGAGGAAATCCGCAGGGCGCGCATCGGCCATGGCATCACCGAAAGCTGGGAGCCGGTGCATGTGTTCGGCACCAGGGACAGCGCCTATTACTATTCCACCTACAATGCGCCGGATCAGACGGCGGCTTCCGACAAAAAGAAGATTATGATCCTGGGAGGCGGCCCCAACCGGATCGGCCAGGGCATTGAGTTTGACTACTGCTGTGTGCATGCGGCTTTCGCGTTGAAGGAGCTGGGCTTTGAGACCATCATTGTCAACTGCAACCCGGAGACCGTATCCACGGATTACGACACCTCCGATAAGCTGTATTTTGAGCCGCTGACGCTGGAGGATGTGCTGAGCATCTATGAGAAGGAGAAGCCTGTGGGTGTCATCGCCCAGTTTGGCGGGCAGACGCCTCTTAACCTGGCGGCGGACCTGAAAAAGAACGGAGTGCGGATTCTGGGCACATCCCCGGAGGTCATCGACATGGCCGAGGACAGAGATCTGTTCCGGGGCATGATGGAGAAGCTGGGGATACCCATGCCGGAGGCCGGCATGGCGGTAGATGTGGAGGAAGCGCTGGAGATCGCCGACAGGATCGGTTATCCCGTCATGGTGCGCCCCTCCTATGTGCTGGGCGGCCGGGGCATGGAAGTGGTCAGCGAGCCGGAGAGCCTCAGACAGTATATGGCGGCGGCGGTGGGCGTAACCCCGGACCGGCCCATTTTGATCGACCGGTTCCTGCGCCATGCCACCGAGTGCGAGGCGGACGCCATTGCGGACGGCAGGCACGCCTATGTGCCCGCAGTTATGGAACATATCGAACTGGCGGGGGTACATTCCGGTGATTCCGCGTGTATCCTGCCCTCCAAGAATATCCCGGACCAGCTGGTGGCAACCATCAAGGAGTACACCCGCAAAATCGCCGAAGAGATGGGGGTCTGCGGCCTGATGAATATGCAGTATGCCATCGAGGACGGCAAGGTGTACGTGTTGGAGGCCAATCCCAGGGCGTCCCGCACCGTGCCCCTGGTTTCCAAGGTCTGCGGCGTGCAGATGGTGAAGCTGGCCACCCAGATCATGACCAGGGAACTGACGGGCATGTCATCCCCCATCGAGGGCATGAAAGAGGTAAAGCCTGTCTATTACGGGGTAAAGGAAGCGGTGTTCCCTTTCAATATGTTCCAGGAGGTTGACCCGGTGCTGGGGCCCGAGATGCGCTCCACCGGGGAGGTGCTGGGGCTGGCTACCAATGTGGGAGAGGCGTTTTTCAAGGCCCAGGAGGCCACCCAGACCAAGCTTCCCACCTCCGGGACGGTGCTGTTCTCCGTCAGCGGCAAGGACAAGCCGGAGGTGGTGGAGATCGCTCAGATATTTGCGGAGTGCGGCTTCAGTATCCTGGCCACCGGAACCACCTACGAACTGCTGGTTAAAAGCGGCATAGAGGCCCGGCGCATCAACAAGATGCAGGAGGGCAGGCCCAACATTGTGGACGAGGTTATGAACGGCAAGATCCAGCTGATCGTAAACACCCCGGCTACCAAGGAGGAGAAGCTCTTTGACGACAGCTATATCCGCAAGACGGCCATCAAGGCCAGGGTGCCCTACATGACCACCATGGCGGCGGCCAAGGCCACTGCCGAGGGGATCCGAACAGTGATCAAGGAAGGGGAGATCGGCGTGATGTCCCTGCAGGAGATCCATGCGGCGATCCGGTAAGCGAAATAAATAAGCATAGAGATTGCCATGGGAGTCCGGCAAAGGCGCCGGAGATTTCTGTGGCAATTATGCTGTGAATTCAGAGGCCAGGCGGCAGATTAGGGAGGAAAGCAAAATGGGGTTGTTTAAAAAAGAAAAAAGCAGTGAGAAGCTTACGCCGGATATGGCCGGTTACAGGCCGGAGCCAGAGTGGTGGCCTGATTTGACCGAATACCGAAAGGGAATGCTTCTGCACAATATATCTTTTGAGGATATAGATGCGCTGCTGAAAGAATATGCGACAATATGGTCGGATAAAAAACAGGTGGTATGTGATTTTTGCTATACATCTCTTCCGGACGACCCGACATGGATTTATTTGGAGTTCCCGAACTTTGAAGGGATCCCTCACTATAAGAATTTGTGGAATTACCAGGACCTTTTGATCTGGTTTAGCCAGAAAGCGGACAGGGAATTTTGTCTTGCAATTCCCAGAAACCAGTTTCAGCCCCTTTTTTTATCCATGATGGATAAGCAGAATCCCCGCGGGGATTCCTGTGTGGGAATCTATGCGGACAGGGATTTTTATTTTGAGGTCCCCGGCGACCTGTTTGAGTGGGGGCCTGTGCCCACATCGGCTTTTAACTATGCGGGATTCCTGAAAGATACTTTTCAGTTTGACACGCAGTGGATACCGAAGGTTGCTAACTGTGAGTGGAAGAAAACCCGGATCACGCTGACCTTTTCGGAGTAGATTTCCGGTGATCAGGGAGTTTATCGGGGCCGGAAATCGGGTTATGGGGAACTGGAAACAACTATTGGGAGGTGAGCAGTGAATATAATCTGTAAGGAACTGTGTATCAGAAACGCGGAAAGCGCCGACTGCGCGCAGCTTGCGAAATGGTGGAACGACGGCAGTGTAATGGCTCATGCCGGTTTTCCGGGCGGGCTTGGCACAACGGCTGAAAAGATACAGGAACAAATCGCAAACGACAGTGACGCTGTAAAGCGTCGGCTGATCATAGAACACAAAGGCGCTGCAATCGGCGAGATGAGTTATTATAATCGGGAAAACAATATCGCTGAAATCGGCATAAAGATCTGTAATGCGGATTATCAGGAAAGGGGTCTGGGAAGGGTACTGCTGAGTATGCTCATAGGAGAATTATTTTCTATGGGATATGTGAAGATCATTCTGGATACGAACCTGAAAAATACCAGGGCACAGCATGTCTATGAGAAGCTGGGTTTTCAAAAGGTCAGAATAAATGAAAATTCCTGGACGGATCAGGCAGGCGAGGTTCAATCATCGGTTGATTATGAATTAGTCCGTGATAATTTTGTGGATTGGTCAGCAAAATAATGATACTGGCGACCGCTAAGATTTTCCAATTCCCGTGGGACACACGCCGCAAAATTGGACAACCTGTGCCGCACGGGAAGGAGAATCTAATCGGTCGTGAATATAACATCATGAGAGCGGAGAGAGGTGCCGGGGCAGTCCGTAACGGATTTCTGTTGATGGAGAGAAAAACGGGGTTCTTATTTGGAAGTGGGAGGCGAAATTGTGGAGCAAAAAACAGGAAACATTCTCTGCCGGACAGTCAACTCTGTCATATTGGCTGGGGTTATTGTCCTTTTCATCGGTTTATATTATAGCGTGATAAAAGCGGGGATTCCCTACCAGGATCCGCCGTTGGAACTTCAGATTGAATATGCCATCAACATGGGGATTGGCGATACATTAGTGGGAAAAGGGTTTTTGATTGCCGTGTGCGGCGGAGTGATCCGCCTGATTTTGGGGCTGATATTGAAGAAACTGCATAGGAGCTAACTCCTATCTGTCCGTTTCAGCGTGTAAAAGCAGGGCGGTGAAAATTCTTTTTCACCCTAACTCCCATCTGCCCGCTTCAGCGGGCATTCAAATCAGGATGGTG
>CAMWSA010000238.1 GCA_947176785.1 uncultured Lachnospiraceae bacterium | reverse complement strand
GCCGGTGTAGCTGTTCACGTCCCCGTTCACCAGATAGGTCTGCATCACACTCAGCTTGCTCCGCTCCGGGTCATAGGTCACATATCCCTTGATAGCCGCCGTGTATACGCGTCTCTCATTGTCCGCCATAATGCCGCTGCCCGTCAGTGGAGGCAGTTCCCGGCCTTTTTCGCCGTCTATGGCAATGCCCGTAACCGTCATGCCGGGTTTCCCCTTGCCGGCGGGCCGGTACGCCGCCAGCTTCTGTCCCGGCTGGGCAGTATCCGCCACCACCACATGGGTGTAGTCCACGCTGCCGTCCGCCAGAAGTTCGGGGGAATCGGGCAGTTCTCTGTCAAAGAACAGTTCGTAAGAACCATCCCTTCCCGGCATGGGCAAAGCTCCCTGGGCAATCAGGATCTCCTTCCCTCTCGTCCCTTCTATCGTGGCCTCATGGAGGCCGTCCGCCAGAATGCCGTGGCGTACCTCGTACTTTTTGAGAAGACGCCGCAGTTCCGCTATGGTATAGGGACGCTCGCCTTCTTTCGGCAGCATGATCCAGGCCATCATCAAATCGGCGCTGAAGTGGAGCCGGATGTGAGTGTATTCATCCGTCACATATCGCTCCTGGCCCGCCCCGCCGCTTTTGTATTTTTCCTCCATCAGGGCATGTCTCTTTTTGTACATGTCCGACACGGTGTAGATCAGCCGGGCATAACCCGACACATCCAAGCCATACTCCAGGCCCAGGCGGATCTGGTGCATCTGCTCCGCATTGTACAGAGGATTCATATACCACTTCACATCCACCTCCGCCAGCATCCCCAGACGGATCTCCTTCATCTGCATCCAATTATAACAGTTCTGGGCGTAAAGCTGTACCGGCAATTTCTGCCTCATGCCCAGTTCCACCTCCTGCAGCTGGGCATCGTACAGGCCCAGGGCTTCCAGCTCCGCCAGGTCCACCGCCGGCTCCGGCTTCAGTTCCGGAAGCTCCTCTTCCTCCTCCTCCCCGCCCAGATCCACCATCTCGCCGTTGGCCATCTCGATCAGGCCATTGGCCGCATGAAGCAGATCGTCAATCATGGACTTACTTTCCTGAAAAAGTGTTGCACTGCTCATATATTTCCTTTCTTTATCTGAGTCCCGCCATCTCCCGTCCGGCACCTTTTCCCGCAGAGCAATATCTGACCGCTCTGGCGTCCAGATATTCTCTGGGCACCGGACGGGCGACGGCTGTTTCTTTTCTTTCTTATCTGAGTCCCGCCATCGCCCGTCCGGCACCTTTTCCCACAGAGCAATATCTGACCGCTCTGGCGTTCAGATATTCTCTGGGCAGAGACGGCTGTTTTATGATGGCATCCGGTTTCATAACCAGTTTCTCAAGATCGCTTCCAGCTTGTCGATATCCAGCGGCTTGGCGATGTGTTCGTTCATTCCCACGTCCTTTGCCATCACCACGTCCTCCGCAAATGCGTTGGCGGTCATGGCGATGATGGGCAGCTTATCCGTGTATGCCCTGCCCAGCGCCCGAATCCCCTTGGCCGAATCATAACCGTTCATGACGGGCATCTGAATATCCATAAAGACCAGGTCATAGTAGCCGTCCCCGGAGGCCGCCACCATGTCCAGCGCAATTTTACCGTTCTCGGCAGCCTCAATCTGCAGCCCTGTCATGCCCAGGATCTCCTGGGCAATCTCCCGGTTCAGTTCATTGTCCTCCACCAGCAGCACCCGCTTGCCGGAGTAATCCATCTGCGCAATATCCGAAAGTACATCCTTGGTATCCTCCTCCGTATCGCCGTTCACAATCTCCTTGAATACCGAGATCAGCCTGGACTTGAACAGAGGCTTGGCGATAAAGGTATCCACTCCCGCCGCTCTTGCCTCCGCCTCGATCTCCGTCCAGTCATAGGAGGAAAATACAATGATGGGAATATCGCTCCCCACGCTCTCCCGGATGGCGCGTGTAGTCGCCACGCCGTCCATGCCGGGCATCATCCAGTCCACAATCACGGCAAAGAAGCCGTCCTGCGCCTGGTGCCGCTCCACCACCCTGGCCACCGCCTCCGCGCCGGAGGTCACCCACTCGCTTTCCATGCCGATATCCCGCAGGATATCCGCCGTACTCCTGCAGACGTCCTCGTCATCATCCACCACCAGCACCGGCAGCTTTTCCAGTTCCTCCGTGGAGGTCAGATCCTCGTCCTGAAGCTTTAAATAGATGGTAACCGTGAATTTGGAGCCCTCCCCCAGTTTGCTCTCCACCTTGATATCGCCGTTCATCATATTGACTATATTCTTGGTGATAGCCATCCCAAGGCCGGTGCCCTGGACCTTCAGCGCCTGCTCGTCGTCCGCCCGCTCGAAGGGACTGAATATCCTCTCCACAAACTCCTCGGACATGCCTATGCCGTTATCCTCAAAGACGAACTCATAGCAGCCAACCCTCTTTCTGTTGGTGGGCTTTTCAAAGATGGTAATGTCAATCCTGCCGCCGTCAGGCGTATACTTCACCGAATTGCCCACAATATTTACGAAGACCTGCTGAATACGGAGGCTGTCTCCAAATACGTTCTCATGGGCAATATTATTGATCTTCACGTTCAGTTCATGGTTGTGTTCCTTTGCAAGGGGTTTCACCATGGTGAGCAGATTTTCAATCAGCTGGGACAGGTTGAAATCCTCCTCCGTCAGCGTGACCTTCCCGCTCTCAATACGGCTCATGTCCAGGACCTCGTTGATCAGGGACAAAAGGTGGCGGCTGGCAACCGTGATCTTGGAGAGGCAGTCCACCACCCTGTCACGGTCGTCAATATGGGCCCCCGCAATGGCTGTCATGCCGATGATGGCGTTCATGGGGGTGCGGATATCATGGCTCATCTTGGAGAGGAAATCAGACTTGGCGTAATTGGCCGCCTCCGCGCGCTCCGCGGCAATGGCAAACAATTCCTTCTGCTTTTCCTCATTTTTAATCATCTCATCTATGCTGCGAACCGTCATGGTCACAGCCTGAGGCTTTCCGTTCTCTGTCTCGGAGGCCACCAGGGAGATCTGGCACCACTCGTTCTCACCGTTTTCCTTTTTCTGACAGTATTTCAGGTTAATATGATCTTTGCAGGACAATTCACTGACAATATGCTCCAGCTTCAGAAATGCCCGCACTTCCTCTACGGAATCCCCCACAACATTTTCTTTTCCGAACCGCTGCGCCAGCATCGTCTCATAGCTTTGAGGCGCATTGTCCTCCCGTAAGGGGTAGATCAGCCGACAGCTTAAATCCTGCAGGTCCAGATAATAGACCGCCTGGTATGTCAGGGCCGTGCTGGCCATGGCGTTCTGGGATATCCGGTTGCTTCTGGCGATGGACTCCCTCTCCTCTATCAGTCTCTGGGCCTGAAGCTCCTTTTTGTAGTCCCGGACGCCTATGACCACCACCGCAGCCAGGCCCAGCAAAATAATCATAAAACTGATCTTGTTAAAGGTATCCATGCCCGCCAGCAGTTCCGCCTCGGGAATCGTAAGGATGGCGACCCAGCCGTTGTCCAGGGTATGGTAATATACGTTCCGCTCATGGTTATCCATGGCAATGATCCGCTCCAGGGCACCGTCCCCCGCCTCCAGGTCCATCCTGGTGTGAAGGTAATCCATAAAATCCTGGAACTCCTCATATGTATGCGCAAGCGGCGTCTTGTAGAAGAGCAACGTCCCCTCCTCGTCGCAGAGATAATAGCTGGAGAGATTGGGCAGATCCATCTCCACATTGTTGGCCTCAAAACCGGAAAACTGGATGTCCATCGCCAGAAAGCTGTCGCTGCCGGAAATCCTCTGAGAGAGCGTGATCAGCGGCATACTGCTGACTTCATCAATATAGGCCGGAGACACATAGGCTTCCCCGTCGGCCTCCGCCATGTTCACATAATAATCCTGCTGTTTGGTCACATAGCTCTCCACATCCTCCACAGGGAGCCCATAGGAGATGATCTCCGTGCCGTTCAGAACCTTGCCGTAGACGGAAATATTCTCTTCTCCGAACATCTCCAGCAGGCCGTTCATGATGATGTCAAGCCCTTCCTTCAGTTCCTCCGCCGTGGCCCCCTTTGCCTCATAAGACTCCACGTAATCCGCGCACAGTGTCAGGAAGGACTCGAAGGTAGACAGGTTTGAGATCTCGGTAGCCGAGTAATTTGTGACCAGGTTGCTGCCCAGCTTCTCGGAATTGCTCATAATGGCGGCGCGCATGGAAAATATGCCTGTAATAATTATTATTGTAAACACCACAAGTATCACGATGTTGGTTCTCAGTCTTTTGAAAATCTTACTTTTGTTCATCTGCCCCATGCACGTTGTACTCCTTTTATTCAAAACTACATTTGGTTTTATCATAACACCATTCATTGGGATCGTCAAATCTATCTTACATATTTTTGCATCCTTTTAATCCCCCATGGGTAAACCGTGAAATCGTTTTCCCCGGCCTGCTGTTATACCGACGACCGAAAAGCTTTTCCACTTCCTGCACGCCCCATGCTGCAAAATCGGGCAGTATGTGACATGTTGGAAGGAAAGGCTACTCGCTCGAGAGTATAAGAACCTGTGCCGGATCATTACGCCTGCCCCATCTGGGTCAGGTACATGCGTGCGTACTCCCCATGCAGAGCCATGAGCTGCCGGTGGGTCCCCTGCTCCGCAATCTGTCCGTCCCGGATCAGCAGGATCAGGTCGGAATCCCGTATGGTGGACAGACGGTGGGCAATGATAAAGGAAGTGCGCCCTCGGGTGATGGCCAGCATGGCCCGGCGGATATGCTGCTCCGTTACCGTATCCACGGAACTGGTGGCTTCGTCCAGAATCATGATGGGGGCGCGCTCCAGCACCGCTCTGGCAATGGTCAGCAGCTGCCGCTCCCCCTGGCTCAACTCCGCGCCGCCCTGGCGCAGCACGGTGTCATAGCCCTGGGGGAGCCTGCGGATAAAGCCTTCAGCCCCCGCCACCCTGGCCGCCTCCTGAATCTCCTCCAGGGGCACGTTTTCATGGCCATAACTGATATTTTCCCGGATGGAAGCGCCAAAAAGCGCCGTGTCCTGAAGTACCACGCCAAATGCCCGGCGCAGTTCCCCCATACGGTACTCCCGCAGGTCGCAGCCGTCCAGAAGGATAGCCCCCTCCTGCACGTCATAGAAACGGGTCAGCAGATTGATCAGCGTGGTTTTTCCCGACCCCGTGGGCCCCACCACCGCCACCCTGGTCCCAGCGGGGATCTCCAGGTTGATATCCCGCAGAATCGGCTTATCGGGGCGATAGCCAAAGGTCACATTTCTAAAGCTCACAGCTCCCCGTACCTCCGCCGCGCTTCTGGCCCCGGCCACATCCTCCGGCTCACAGGTTTCATCCAGTATCTCTATGATCCGCTCCGCACCGGCCACTGCCGTCTGAAAATTATTGTAGATATTGGCAATCTCCACGAAGGGCCGGGAGAACTGCCTGGAATACAGCAGAAAGCTGGAGATCTCCCCCACCGTCAGCCTTCCCTGAAGCGCCATCACGCCGCTGGCAATGGCAATCAGCACGTAGGTCAGATTGTTGATTACGTTCATCATGGGCATCAGATAGCCGGAGGCGATCTGGGCCCTGGTGGCTACCTGGCAGAAGGCATCATTGTTCTCTATGAACTTTGCCACCATCTCCCGCTCCTGGCCGAAAGCCTTGACCATGCTGATGCCGGAGACGCTTTCCTCCACTTGGCCGTTGAGCTTACCCAGGATAGCCTGCTGCTGCCTGAACAGCACCTTTGTCCGCTTTGTCACCGCCCGGGTCAGCAGAAAGATCAGCAGCACCGCAAAGAGCGCAATGACCGTGAGCAGCGGGCTCATGCAGACCATGACACAGAAAATGCCCGTGATGGTAAAACCATACATCATCAGCTGGGTCAGGGAGTCCGATATGGTGACACTGATATTGTCCACGTCGTTGGTCAGGCGGCTCATCAGTTCGCCGTGCTGCCGGGTATCAAAAAAGGACAGGGGAAGCTTTTCCATGTGGGCAAACAGGCTGGTGCGGATATGCAGGATCATCCGCTGCCCGGTGCCCGCCATCAGAAACTGCTGCATAAAACGGATCAGCCAGTCTCCCAGATAC
>CAMWSA010000237.1 GCA_947176785.1 uncultured Lachnospiraceae bacterium | reverse complement strand
TTCGAAAAGTATTTTACTGGTTCGCCAGAGCGCCCTTTAATCTCTGGATAATTTGTCTTGCCGTAGTTGCACGGTCACGCAGCGGATATATTTCCACGAACTTTTCCAGGGCGGCCAGGGCCTCCTCGCTGCGGCCCACACCATCGTAGCAGCGCCCCAGGGCATAGTATGGATCTCCGTTGTCCGGATTATACTCCACCGCTTTTTCCAGAACAGGAATGGCCTCCTCGAAGTTGCCCGCCAGATAAAGCGGATTCCCGATCTCGTAATACGCCACACTCATATAGGGGCCGATCCCGCTGAACAAAAGCTTATACAGGTTCTGGAATGACTCCGATGCCTCCTCCATCACAACACCTGTCTTGATCTGGTCCAGCATGTTCGCCGTCTCCTGGAAATATTGCCCCCGTTCCACACTGGTCTCCGCATACTGCATCGCGGTCACATACGTGCCGGCAGCCACCAACAGCTGATCCATAGATTGCAGCGTGCCGTCCGTACCCGCGTACCGTTCCAGTTCTCCCTGCAGCCTGACCGTCTCCTGCTCTATCTCTTTGATCTGATTCTCCAGATCCGAGATCGTGTTATTCTTGGCATCACTCTCATTGGATATCTCGTTGATCTTCTGCTTGGCATCGTTGAGTACATTTGTGCGCACGGAGGGCACCACCAGGAAATACATGACAGCCACGCCGATAACCAGCCCCAGCACAATATTAAACAGCGTGCCCACACCGCTGCGGCGGGGTTCCTTCACACCCTTGGGCTGGATCAGGACCTCGTTTTCGGTCTGATAGCGCACGGCTTCCTCCCGATCCCTGCGGCGGCTGATTTTGCCCGTCTCGTCCGGGGCCAGCATCCTGTCCACTTCCCGCATATAGGTGAGCGTCTGAATATTATTGCGGTCCATATCCGCACATTTCGCCAGTTCCTTCTTCGCCTTGTCCCACTGCTCGCTGTCCATGTACAGCAGCGCCAGCAGCTGGTGGGCACGGATAAACTTGGGGTTCAACGATAATACCTTGCGCAGCTGTATCACTGCCAGATCCTTGCTGTCCTGTCTGCAATATACCAGCGCCTGATTATATTTCTTGATGGTCTGGTTGATGGAATCCAGACGGGACGCACTGGCCTGGATCATATTGATATAGTCGTCCGCAATATTTTTTTCCGGGCGTGTATTCTTGCTGATGACCCACTCGCTGAGCGCCGCCACCGTCTCTCCCATTTCAAAGTACACCAGGCCCAGCAGATTGCGGGCCTCAATATTGTTTTTATTAAATTTCAGGCTCTGCCGCAGGCTGGTGACAGCGCCGGTCAAATCCCGAAGCCCCGCCCTGGCCAGGCCCTCATTGTAAAACAGGTTGGATAAAACCATTATCCTTTTATATAAAGCCACGTCTACACCACATGAAGTACAATAATCATGCTCTGACAGGTGGCAGCCACAGTTATAACAAAACATTCTGTCCCTCCTATAAGAGTTTTGCAATTTGTAAGATTATTGTTCTTCCGTTTCCTGGACTTCCTGGAGCATCCGCACCAGCAGATCCGCCATATCTGTCAGATCCTGGCTGTAAATGGACTCCTCCGCATCCTCCACCTCAAGACTGGGACGAAATTTCTTCAGTTCTTCCTCAAAATTAATCATTGTACTATGCCTTTCTATCTATAATAAAACACCTTCAGATCCGTTTACCATGAGTGCCATATTGTCCTGGCCGTGCCGACCGGGCAGGAAACGGAAACCCGTAACGTCCGTCAGTATAAGCTCCCATTATATTCCATCCTGCAATACTGCTTTCACTTCTCCTACCAGATATAACGAACCGGCAATATAGATTCTCTCAGGTTCCGCTCCCCGATAGGCCAGCATGGCCTGCAGCGCCTCCGAGACGGAATCATACTGTGCCGCCAGGATGGCTGGGGTATCCGCCAACACCCGCTTCAGGCGATCCGGTCCCACCGCCCTTTTATTGTTCAAATGGGCTATGCTCAGCCTGTCAAACAAACTGCTGTCCACAATCCGCCGCAGCATGGCGGTATAGTCCTTGTCCGCCACCACGGCAAAGAGCAGATGCCTGCTGCCCACATGCCCGTCCTCTGCCACAGCTTCCAAAAACGCCCTGACACCGTCCTCGTTGTGGGCACCATCCACAAAAACCTCCGGCAGTACTTCCTCCATACGCCCCGGCCAGAAGCAGGCCGATACGCCCCGCTCCATAAGCTCCGGCGTGAACTGCAACGGCGCTTTCGCCCGGGCACACGCCCATGCGTCCGCACTGTCAGCCATCTCCTGCTTTTCCCGCTCCGCCAGTACCTCCAGCGCCCGCAGCGCCAGGCTGCAATTCTCCGCCTGATATCCGGCAAAAGTGGGCAGTGTTAAGCTGACACTACCATAATAACGGGAAATATAAGAAAATGCAATGTTTTTATTGCTAATTTTTGAGATTCTATAGTCATTTCTCGACACGGGATATGCATTTGCCGACAAATGACGCGCCCTGCTGTGAATTACCTGCCCCACCTCCCGACAGGTGTCCGCATATACCACGGGCACACCTGCCCGGATGATCCCCGCCTTTTCCCCGGCGATGGCGGCCAGGGTATGTCCCAGGTACTCCACATGGTCCAGGCCGATACGGGTGATGACCGCCATCTCCTTGCGGGCCACGGCGTTGGTGGCATCCAGCCTGCCGCCCAGCCCCGTCTCCAGGATGCAGTAATCCGGCCCTGCCTGGGCAAAAATAAGCATGGCCATGAAAAAAAGATACTCAAAAAATGTGGGGTGGTATCCCTCTCCCGCCTCCAGCGTCCGCCAGTCCAGTCGATCGTAAACCTGTAGAAAGGCCCACAGGAATACCTCCCGCCCAATCATTTTTCCGTCTGTCACAAAACGTTCCCGCACGTCCACCAGATGAGGGGAGGTAAACACCGCCACCCTCCTGCCCGCAGCCTCCAGCACACTCCGCAGATAGGCACATACCGAACCCTTGCCATTGGTCCCCGCCACGTGGAGAATGCGCAGCCCGGCATCAGGGTCCCCCAGCCGATGCAGAAACTCCCGGGTGTCCTCCATGGTGTTTTTGGAAGTAAACCGGGGGATATCCATAATGTACTCCACCGCCTGGTCATACGTAGTGATCTGCCGTCTCTTCATGTATCCCTCATCTCGCTTTCTATTTTGAAGCCCCGTTATACTCACGACCGATTAGATTGTCTTTCCTGCGGCAGCGCACTACACTCACAACCGGTCAGGTTTTCCATCCTGCACGGCACATACTGCCCCATTATGCAGCATGTGCCAGACAGTAGCCGGAAAAGCTTAGCGGCCGTCAGTATAATCCAGCTGCTGCAAACGCAGCTTTACCTGTTCCATCATCCGGGTGTACTTTGCCAGCTTCTCCCGCTCCTCCTGGATCTTGGCTTCGGGAGCCTTGGATAAGAACTTCTCGTTATTCAGCATGCCATTAACCCGGGCCAATTCTCCCTGCAGGCGCTTCTCCTCTTTCCGAAGACGCTCCGCTTCCTGGGCGATATCCACCAGCTCCGCAAAGGGCATATACAGGGTGGCGCCGGGAATCACCACGGACACCGCATCCTCCGGGATACCCGCCTTGTCCCCCTGCGTGGCTACCTCGCCGGCATAAGCCAGGGAGGCGAAGAACAGTTTTCCCTCCGCAAAGATATCCAGAATCCTCTGCTCCTGGCTGACCACGAACACACTGGCCTTGCGGCTGGGCGGCACATTCATCTCACTGCGCACATTCCGGATGCCCCTGACAGCCTCTTTGATGGTCTCAATGGCTTTCTCCTGGGCCTCATAGCAGCGCTCCTTATTATGCACCGGCCAGCTGCTGATCATGATGGATTCCTCTTTCGACTGTAAGCTGCAGAAGATCTCCTCCGTGATAAAAGGCATATAGGGATGCAGGAGCTTCAGCGCGTCGATCAGCACCGTCCGCAAAGTCCACAGCGCCGCGTTCTGGCTGGCAGCATCATCCGTGTCATACAGACGGGGTTTCACCATCTCGATATACCAGTCGCAGAACTCATCCCATATAAAATCGTACACCTTCTGCACGGCGATGCCCAATTCAAAGTTCTCCATATTGTCGGTCACATCCTTGATCAACGTGTTCAGCCTGGACAGAATCCACCGGTCCACGGGCTCCAAATCCCCTGCGGCAGGCTCCGCAGCATCCTTGCCCTCCATATTCATCAGAATAAAGCGGGATGCGTTCCACACCTTATTTGCAAAATTGCGGCTGTTTTCCACCCTCTCATAATAGAAGCGCATATCGTTGCCGGGGGCATTGCCGGTGATCAGCGTCAGGCGCAGGGCGTCCGCACCGTACTGGTCGATGATCTCCAGGGGATCAATGCCGTTACCCAGGGATTTGCTCATCTTCCGGCCCTGGCTGTCCCGCACCAGCCCGTGAAACAGCACGGTCTTGAAGGGCTTCTCCCCCATCTGCTCATAGCCGGAAAAAATCATCCGGATCACCCAGAAAAAGATAATGTCGTAGCCCGTCACCAGCACATCCGTGGGATAAAAATACTTTAAATCCTCTGTCTGCTCCGGCCATCCCAGCGTCTCAAAGGGCCACAGGGCGGAGGAAAACCAGGTGTCCAGGGTATCCGGGTCCTGGGTCAGATGGGCATGTCCGCACTTTGGGCAGCACGCCGGCATCTCCCTTGCTACCGTCACCTCCCCGCAGCTGTCGCAATAGTAGGCGGGAATCCGATGCCCCCACCACAGCTGGCGGCTGATGCACCAGTCCCGGATATTGTCAGTCCAGTTGTAATAGGTTTTCTCCATGCGCTCGGGAATCAGCCTGATCTCACCCTTTTTCACGGCCTCTACCGCAGGCTTAATCAACTCCTCCATCTTCACGAACCACTGCTCTTTCACCAGCGGCTCGATGGTGGTCTTGCAGCGGTCATGGGTTCCCACATTGTGGGAGTAGTCCTCGATCTTCACCAACAGTCCCTGCTTTTCCAGTTCCGCCACTATGGCCCTGCGGGCCTCATAGCGGTCCATGCCCGCATAGACGCCGCCGTTTTCGTTGATGGTGGCATCGTCGTTCATCACATTGATCACCGGCAGGTCATGGCGCTTGCCCACCTCAAAGTCGTTGGGGTCATGGGCGGGGGTGATCTTCACCACGCCGGTTCCGAACTCCCGGTCCACATAGGTGTCTGTGACAACGGGAATCACTCGGTTCATGATGGGCAGCATCACGCTCTTGCCGATCAGATGCCGATACCGCTCGTCCTCGGGGTGGATAGCCACCGCCGTATCGCCCAGCATGGTCTCGGGACGGGTGGTGGCAAAGGTCAGGAACTCCTTATCGCTGGGGGTTCCGTCCTCATTCATGACAGGATACTTGATATGCCAGAGATGCCCTGCCTGCTCCTGGTATTCCACCTCCGCGTCAGAGATGGAGGTATTGCACACCGGGCACCAGTTGATGATCCGGGCTCCCTTGTAGATATAGCCTTTCTCGTGCATTTTCACAAACACTTCCGTGACGGCCTTATTGCAGCCCTCGTCCATGGTGAAGCGCTCCCTGTCCCAGTCGCAGGAGGATCCAAGCTTTTTCAGCTGGGAGATGATACGGCCGCCGTACTCCTTCTTCCAGTCCCAGGCCCGCTCCAGAAATTTCTCCCGGCCCAGGTCATGCTTGTCGATGCCCTCCTCCTTGAGTTTCTCAATGATTTTGACTTCCGTGGCGATGGAGGCATGATCCGTTCCCGGCTGCCACAGGGCATTGTAGCCCTGCATCCTCTTAAAGCGGATCAGAATATCCTGCATGGTATTGTCCAGGGCATGGCCCATATGCAGCTGCCCCGTGATGTTCGGGGGCGGAATCACAATGGTAAACGGAGTCCTGGCGTGATCCACCTCCGCATGAAAATACTTTTTCTCCAGCCACTTCTCATACAGTCTGTCCTCTATGCCCTTGGGGTCATAGGTCTTGGCTAATTCTTTGCTCATGTTATTTCTCCTCTCTATTTTAGTTCCGCAGGTTTCCTGCAAGCACACAAACCCGGAGAGCAAGCTCCGGCCGCTCCGGCGTCCGGAGCTTGCTCAGTGTGCTTTCCGGAAACATGCTGT
>CAMWSA010000236.1 GCA_947176785.1 uncultured Lachnospiraceae bacterium | reverse complement strand
AAATCCATTGAGGAGACCTTCCCGATCTTAAAAGAACAGGCGGATGTGGAGATCCAGGGACTGATGATATCCCTCAACCGTATGGAAAAGGGGCTTGGAGGCAAGGTCAGTGCCTTGCAGGAAATCCGGGAAAAGTACGGTTTTGAAGCCCGTGCCATTGTCACTATGGGTGAGGTGATCGAGCATCTGTACAACAGGCCCTACAAGGGGGAGATACTGATTGACGACGCGCTGAAGACAGCGATTGACGCATACTATGCGGAGTATGGCGCATAGCGGAGGGACAGTTGATTTTGTCCGGGCAGGGCAGGGAATGCCTGGGGCCGGCCCCGGGCGCAAGGAAAGGCAGGGCAGTGGATATGGAAGAAAAGGTGTACAAGGTTATGAGAGGGGCAGGTGCCCTCAATATCACTTTGGGAGTGGTGACATTGGTTCTGGGGCTGGTCAGCGGAATCCTGCTGATCATAGGCGGTGCCAAGCTGCTTGCAGGAAAGTCAAAGATCCTGTTTTAGCCAGGGCGAGGGAGCATTATGTCACAGAAAAAGAATTATATGTTTACAAACCGCAGGCATTCGGGAAAAGCGATCATGTCTACGGTTTTTGGTGTTTTATGTACAATGTCGCTGGTGGTGGTGGTGGTCCTGTCCTACAGCCGCAGCGGGGATGTCCCCGCCGGATATGGGTTCACGGGGCTGTTTGCCGCCATATTGTCCATGGTGGGGATGCTGTTGGGCGTGTTGGCCCTGCGGGAGGCGGACAGGTTTAAACTGTTTGGATGGCTGGGAATTCTGTTCAATGGAGTGAGCCTGGGGGCAGTCAGCGGCATCCTGTACGCGGCATCCTATTTGTAAGGAAAACTGCCGTGTATAAAACAGCCTCGAAGCGGAGGCAACGGGGAAGCTTTCGCCGGGGCGTTATGCGGATATCATTTTCTTCCCCTCAGGACGCCGTAGTGCAGAGGCGGAGTTGTAAATAGCCTGCAAAGAAAAAGGCAAAGGAGGATTTAAACAGCATGTTCCCGAAAAGGGCACCGGCCCATGTCAGGACGCTCTAAAGAGGCATGAAACGGATCGCCGGCCCTGGGTGCTTGGAGGGGGCATGCGGAATTTTAAATAGAAAGAGGGATGGCTTATGGAACAGGTACAGAGTGAAAGGAAGGAAGTATTACAGGAGAGATATGGACTGATCCGGGAACGGATCAAAGAGATGGGGAATGAGAGCATGGGACATCCGGCACTGGATGCGTATTTTGGAAAGCTGGCAGATTTTTCGCAAAAGCTGGGTGATTACTATGCTTTTGTGGAGCAGGGGCATATGCGGGATGCGCAGCTTTCCCGACTGCAGGCGTGGAATCATGACCTGTATGAGGACATTCTGCCGGAGCATTACGGCCAAAGCTGGGCAAACCCAGCCTATGGGGCATCGCAGATGGATGAGCAATGGGGGCGGCTTCTGGCTTATGTCTACAGGGAACTGCGGGATGGCATTGTCCCGGCGGCGCAGGGGGACCTGGAGGATGTGCTGATCCGCATGGAGTTTCTGGTGGAGATCTATAGTGCCTGTGTGGCCGCATGGCAGGAGGAGAAGCAGCTGCCGCCCTTTGAAACCATCCGGCAGATCGTCTACTGGTATAACAGCGATTATTCCGATATACGGACGGAGAAAACTGTCCGCAGGATGGCCTGCCCGGAGGGAAATCCTGCGGTGGATATCATCATGGAGGCAGACTTGGCGGACGTGCGTTATCTGTATCGCTATGGTCTGTATGTGACGGAAAACGAATTGGAGATCGCCAGATTCCTGTACAGTCTCCCGCAGGATACGATTGACACCATGGCGGATACTTATACGGAGGGCTATCGGATCGGCTTTGAGGTGACGGGAAAAGATCTGTCCATAAAAAAGACGGTGGATCTGTATTACCATATCGGCTTTGAGCGGATGCTGCGCAGGGCGGTGGAAAATTTTGCCGGGCTGGGGCTGAAGCCAGTGGTCAGAGAGGTGAACCTGGAGGGGGCCCGGCCCAATCGGCAGTATGCCTATGACCACAAGGACGACCATGGGCTGATATGGGATAAGGCCCTGATGCAGCGTAAGCTGGAGGTGCTGAAGACCGCATACGAGCATTATAAGCAGGAGATCAGGGGGTATGCGGGACCGGCAGTGGTGGAGATTTTCGGAGAGGAACCCTTTGCGCCGGAGAGCAAGCCCCAGGCGGTGAAGCTGTCCCCTGAACAGCAGAAGCTATGGGTGGAGTACTGCGCCAAAAATATGGAACTCTATACGCAGTACATTCCCATGCCGGAGCGCAGTTTTACCATTATCGCCTTTCCCGTGCCGGAGATCGGTGAGAATTTCAGGGAGATTTTTGAGGACACCATCAAGGTTAACACGCTGGATTATATGAAATACCGGCAGATTCAACAATGTCTCATAGATGCCCTGGATCAGGCGGATCATGTGGAAATAAGAGGTATGAACGGCAATGCCACGGATTTATCCGTGAACCTGTGGAAGCTGCAAAAGCCGGAGAAGGAGACTATCTTTGAGAACTGTGTGGCGGATGTGAATATTCCGGTGGGAGAGGTCTTCACTTCCCCGGTACTGGAGGGGACGAATGGTGTTCTGCATGTATCCAGGGTCTTTTTACACGGTCTTGAGTACAGGGATTTATCCTTTACTTTTAAGGACGGCATGATCACGGACTACAGCTGCGGCAACTTCCCGGATGCGGAGGAGGGGCGGCGCTATATCAAGGAAAATGTGCTTTTTCACCGTGATACCCTGCCCATGGGAGAGTTTGCCATCGGCACCAATACCACAGCCTACATGATGGCCCGCAGATGGGGGATTGAGAACAAGCTGCCCATCCTGATTGCGGAAAAGACAGGCCCCCATTTTGCTGTGGGAGATACCTGTTTTACCCATACGGAGGATGTGAAGGTATACAATCCCGACGGCAAGGAGATTGTGGCAAGGGAAAATGAGAAGTCCCGGCTGCGGGATACCGACCCTGCGGAGGCATATTTCAACTGCCACACGGACATCACCCTCCCCTTTGACGAACTGGGTGAACTGGCGGCGGTGAAAAAGGACGGCACCCGGATTCCCATTATCGCAGAGGGGCGTTTTGTGCTGCCGGGCAGCGAGGCGCTGAACGAGCCGCTGGAGCAGGCGTAACCGGTAATACACAGGCATGGCGGGGCTGCCGGGTTCGGGATCCGGCTGCGCGGAGGCAGCGGGAATAAGGTAAATATGAACGAAAATTAAGAAAAAGGCCGCCACATAATATGTAAAAAACCCTTGCATACCTCCACTAAATCTAGTACACTGTAATATATAATTGACGACTATACTATCAGCGGTATGTAAAGTTTGGATGTTGTACATCCAAATACTGATTGGTGCAATATCGCAGGCAAAGCCAGCGATATGCATGTAGAGGTAAGTTTGGGTATTACACATCTGATACATATTAACCGCATAACAACGAAATCCTGCACATTACGGCAAAATTAATCCTGCAGACAAGGGTTGTGGGTGGCAAAGAGTAGACGGAGGAAGCAGATATGGCAAAAGTCGGTATCGTTATGGGCAGCGACTCAGATATGCCCATTATGGCTAAAGCGGCCGATGTGCTGGAGGAACTGGGAATCTCCTATGAGATGACTATTATCTCCGCACACCGGGAGCCGGACGTGTTTTTTGAGTATGCAAAAGGAGCCGAGGAGAAGGGCTTCAAGGTTATCATAGCGGGGGCGGGCATGGCGGCCCATCTGCCGGGCATGTGCGCGGCTATTTTCCCCATGCCGGTGATCGGCATCCCCATGCACACGACCTCCCTGGGCGGCAGGGATTCCCTGTATTCCATTGTGCAGATGCCCTCCGGCATCCCGGTGGCTACTGTTGCGATCAACGGCGGTGCCAACGCGGCCTTACTGGCGGCCAAAATTCTGGCCACCTCCGACGAGGCATTGCTGCGGAAGCTGAAGGAGTATGGCGAAAACCTGAAAAACCAGGTACAGGCCAAGGACGCAAGGCTGCAGGAGCAGGGCTACAGGGCTTATCTGGACGGAATGAAAAAATAGGGTTTCGGAATGTGTACCGATTAAAGTCAGGACACCAAAGCGGTAAGAGTTTGAGTGTCGGGATTATATGCGAGGAGTATACGGAACATTAATATAGCCTTTCTGAATCTTTTGTCGGGAAATGGCGGCTTATAATTCGTATTTCCGTAAAAAGAGGGGGATCCATAAGACTGAAATCATAGAAGCCCCATGATATAGGGCAAAGAGATTCCGACAGGCTATTAATTAAGAAAGGCGGATCATACATATGGATTACAAGAAGGCTGGCGTGGATATTGAGGCGGGCTACAAATCGGTGGAACTGATGAAGAAGCATGTGAGGGAGACCATGCGACCGGAGGTGATGGGAGGGCTGGGCGGTTTTTCCGGTGCCTTTTCTCTGGATGCCATCAAAAATATGGAACATCCGGTGCTGTTGTCCGGCACGGACGGCGTGGGAACCAAGCTGAAGCTGGCAATGGTACTGGACCGTCATGACACCATCGGCATAGACTGTGTGGCCATGTGTGTGAACGATGTGGCCTGCGCAGGGGGAGAACCCCTGTATTTCCTGGATTATATCGCCTGCGGCAAGAATTATCCGGAGAAGATTGCAGCCATTGTCAAGGGCGTGGCCGAGGGATGCAAGATGGCGGGCGCTGCCCTGGTGGGCGGAGAGACCGCTGAACATCCGGGCATGATGCCGGAGGACGACTACGACATAGCGGGATTTGCCGTGGGCGTGGTGGATCAGAAGGATCTGATTACCGGAGAGCATATAAGGCCGGGGGATGCCCTGGTGGCTATCGCTTCCTCCGGTGTACATAGCAATGGTTTTTCTCTGGTGCGCAAGGTATTTGATATGACCAGGGAGAGCCTGGATACCTATTATGACGAATTGGGGCAGACTCTGGGAGAGGCGCTGCTGACGCCCACCCGGATCTATGTGAAGGCGTTGAAATCTGTGAAGGATGCAGGTGTGACTGTCAAAGGATGCAGCCACATCACCGGCGGCGGTTTCTATGAGAATATCCCCCGGATGCTGCCGGAGGGTATTAACGCCCATGTGGACACGGGCAGCTACCAGGTTCCGGCCATTTTCAAACTCTTACAGGAGAAGGGCGATATCGCGGATCAGATGATGTACAACACCTATAATATGGGGATCGGTATGCTGCTGGCGGTGGAGCCGGCGGATGCGGAGAAAACGGTGGCAGCCATTGAGGCGGCCGGTGAGAAAGCCTGGATCGCGGGATCTTGTCAGGCAGGGGAAAAGGGAGTGACCTTATGCTGAAGATTGTAGTGTGCGTATCCGGCGGCGGCACCAATTTACAGGCCATCATGGATGCAATTGATGCCGGGAGAATCACCAACACGGAGATTTTGGCGGTGATCAGTAACAATGCGGGGGCCAGGGCGCTGTGCCGCGCCAGAGATCACGGGATTCGCAGCCTTTGCATATCTCCCAAAGCCTATCCCGACAGAGAGACGTTCAATCAGGCTTTTACGGATCAGATGATAGAGCTTGCTCCGGATATCGTGGTGTTGGCGGGTTTTCTGGTGAGGATTCCTCCCCAGATGGTACACGCATTCAGCAATCGGATTGTCAACATCCACCCGTCTCTGATACCGTCTTTTTGCGGTGTGGGATATTATGGGCTGAAGGTGCATGAGAAGGTGTTGGAACGGGGGGTTAAAGTCACCGGTGCCACCGTACATTTTGTCAATGAGGGTATGGACGAAGGCCCTATTATCGCCCAGAAGCCGGTGATGATAGAGCAGGGGGACACTCCGGAGATTCTGCAGAGGCGGGTTATGGAGCAGGCGGAGTGGGTGCTGCTGCCCCAGGCCATCGACGACATTGCCAACGGCAGGCTGGAACTCCGGCAGGATCATGTATATAGGCGGTAGCGCCTGGGCAGGCGCTTTTACCGTGGACTGCCAGACGGATAGAGCCGGAGACAGCACGGCCAGGAAGGAAATATGCCCGCGGGCGGTTAGATTTTTTTCCTGCACGCCGCATGTTGTACGATTATGCAGCATGTGGCGTGCAGGAATTGG
>CAMWSA010000235.1 GCA_947176785.1 uncultured Lachnospiraceae bacterium | reverse complement strand
CTGCCCGGCGCATGACGCCCGATTATGCGGCATGTGCCGGGCAGGAATTGGAAAAGCTTAGGGCTCGTCAGTATAAGCTCCCTTACAAAGTACAGGGAATATGGATATTCTGACAGAAAATATGATGCGGGTGCCTGCCGGAGGCTTGCCGATCAGACTTCGCATATGCCTGCCGGGGAGTTCATAAAATGCCGCACTCCGACGCGGCGCGGTAATAGGTTGCCAGCGGAATCATGCTCTGGGCAAAATTCTTGCTGCTGGCACTCCCGACGATCACTGCGTCCTGCACGTTCCTTTTGCCGCCCCCGCTTCCCGGCACGGAGTCCGTTATGGCCTTTTGGAAGGTGGCGATCCCGGGTTTTAAATATTCCGCATCCCCCGACAGTTCGTAAGCGATGGCCAGGGCCTCCAGAAGCAGCGTATTGGTGCCGAGCCTGTTTAAGCTGGGAAGTTCCTTGTAATAGAAAACCCCCCAGTTCTCCATGTAGCAGTTCTCTATGAGGTCATCCACCGCCCGCAGCATCATCCCCTTTAACTCCGGATCAGGGAATTCCCGGTAATAACGCATGATGCTGCCGATGGCTACGGAGATCATAAAGCCCACGCGGATAACGGTATTGTCGGTATAGGGTGCCAGCCAGTTTCCGTACTGCTCCTCCCACACCTTGAAATCCTGTAATATGTGATTACATTTGGACAGCCATTTCTCGTCCCGGGTCTCCACATAGAGCGCCGTCAAAGTGCGGAGCGCCCAGCCTGTCTCCCGGGCACTGGCCTCACCCACCCTGGCGTACATGGGGGTGTCCAGAAGCCGCAGCACATTCTCACCGATTCCCAGGGCGGTCTCCAGCCCCCTCTCATCCCCGGTGAAATGGTAATAGTCCAAAAGGCCCTCCACCCACTCGTGGGAGCAGACCATTTCCCCATTGATACAGTGGCCTCCCGTGTGTTCCCACTGCCCTCCGATATATTGCGGCTCCGGATGATAGTGGCACACATCCACATCCATCCAGTGGCCGCAGGAAGCGATATTGTAATCCAGAAATCTTCGGATACCTGTGCGGACATACAAAAGGGCGCACGCATGCGGATAGTCATATTCATTGTTGCACCAGACAAGGTTGCCGCCCCCTCTCCCCTGGGCCGTGTACCCTGCGTCATAGGAGTCTCCAAAGTTTAACATGCCGTAGGCGCGGCAATGGCCGTCCGCCCTGCCGATCAGGCACCTCTCCACCTCCATGTCCCATCTGTCCGCAAATACATCCGGCCAGACGCCGGAATCTCTGTGAACCTTTGGGGACAGATACGGTCTGTCAGGCATCTGATAGATCAGGCTGCGGTTGTCAATCTCCGCAAGGCTCTCCCTGGCATCATGAAAATGCAGCAGGAACCTCTGCTCCCTCGACATACCCGTCTGCATCACCACCTTTTCCACATCCTCCGGCACCAGCATCACGGACAGGCCATTCCGGTCCGCAGACACCGCCTTGGGATAATTCTGCTGGGCCTGAAAGATGGTGGCGCACACACCGCCCCCCATGTCTGTACAGTCCGCAAAAAAAGTTCCGTAGAACACCTCCGGGATATGCTCGTTGGACTCGTAGAGCAACCATTTGGAATCCACCACCCGGTTCACGGCTGCACCGTCCCGGCCCAGATAAAAGTCCGTCTTAAAATTGGAACTGCCCGCACAGGTGCGCACATCCGCCACCGGCACCTGCTCTGTCACCTCCTTGAGTTCCCCCGTCCCCCTGGCGTGGAAGATCAGGCCGGATTCATCCGCAGCCTCCCCGCTGCCGGCTGATGCCGGTTTCTCCCTGATCACCATGGGCGAAAAATCCCCCGCAGGAATCCCGTCCCCGGTACGTAGCAGATGAAACACCAGCGACGCCACATGGAGCGGCTGATCCGTGGTATTGATAATCCGATAGGAAACCTCCACCCAGGGCTTTCCCGCCCATGCGGTCAGCTTTAGCTCAAAGTCAACCCCCGGACCGCCTTCCTCTCCCTGGGGCTCATTGCTGCCCATGGTCTTCAGGATCACGCAGACCGGACCCTGCTCCACCACCCGCCAACGTCCAAGCCGCATCCGGTATTTTCTCCCCTCCCCGTCCTTCAGGAGCGGGCCGGCGAATTGCTGTTGCCCGTAAATGCGCCCTGCCGCATCCACCTGCTCAAAAATATTCTGGCTGTCATGTTTTACCCGAAAAGAAAAGCTGTGATCCCCCCCGTCGCAGACGGTGGACACGGTGACCCCTTCTTCATCTGCATGCGCTTTCACGCAGGAAACGCCCTCTGTCCATATATCCCCGAAGTTCCGCACGGTTTCGGCACACCGCTCTGTCCCGGCATTCCGCTCTGTCCCGGCGTTCTGCCCCATTCCGGCACTGCGCCCTGCCTCCGTACCCCTCCCCACCCCGGCCGCTCCATGCAAGTCGCACTGCAGCACCGTACTCTTATTGCCCGGCAGATCCGCCAGAAACCGCAGGAACAAAAAGCGCACGGAGCCGTCCCTGTGCCGGGAAGTCACTTTAGCCTGTAGAGGTAAACGTTTTCCTCCCTGATACACGCACACGGTGTCCGTGCCCCAAAGCTCCCCCTCCCGCACCGGAATGCCGATATAGCAGGGCTCCGCTATTCTGTCGTACCTGTATAGCTTGTCAAAATAAATATCCATCCCTCCTGGTATCTCCTTTGCCTGTTGATAAAAACAGTTTACAACGCTTTTCCTTATCTTTCTACTGATAATTAAATAAAATAGGCGGCTAATACTGTTTTTTCAGTATTATATCAGGATCACAGGAGTTTTCGGCTGAACCGGATAATTGTTATGATAAATTTGCAGGCGATTGACGGAGCAAAGACAATTTTGTTCCCGTTCAAAGCGGTTCCTTCTAAAGCCGCCTTCCTTAAATCTCACTGCCGTTCTTTCAGGAACAGCTGCACCCGGTTCTGGATAATGCCTGCCACCGCCGCCGCGTCCTTATCCCCGGAAAAATAGCTGCCCGCTTCCTCCAGGATGATGTCCTCAATGGCACCGGTGTCCACAGACCGGCCCACACTCTTTTCCATCACCGCATTAAACTCGCCGATCCTGTAGTCCCCCTCCGGTCCGGGAGTGAGTTCCTTCATCAGGCCATTTCCATATTCGATATACATTCCGGTTTTATCGCCAATGGAATGCGTCCGAAGCCGGTTTTCCAGCATATCCCGTCTGACAGGCTCCGAGCCGAATATCGTACATTGTCTGTCATAGCTGAGCAGTTCCTCCAAAAGCATCCCGACTTCCCTGGCATGTCCCGTCCCCCTGTTTACTACCAGAAGCCCGCCGCTGTTCCAATATGTCCCGCTCTCCCCCGTTGTTGGGAACCCAACCACGTGATATCCCTCTCCCAACGCGCTCTTAAAGTCTTCAAAATTGCCGATATTTACCGGTATATCCATGGCCACCCAGTCCTTCTCCAGGTATAGTTCCTGGGCCTCATAAAAGTCAAAAGACCTGGTGAAGGTTCCCGACAGTTCAAGAGCCCGGATAAACAGAGGGTTATCAAAATCACAACTCCCTCTCTCCATATCCAGGAAGGGAGAATCTGCCAGGCTTTCCAACACCAGCCAGGACAGCACGTCATATTTGTCAAATGCCAGAAAGGACATAAGAGGATACTGCTTTTCCGGATGCCCCTCCAGCACATCCAGAGCCTCCTCCAGCGTCCAGTGATCCCCGGCCCATATCTCATCCGAAACAAGCATGGATTCCACATATGCCTCCAGCGGGACTCCCACCAGCTGGCCGTCCACGGTCCCCCTCTCCAGGGCGGCGGGCCACAGCGCCGACAGAGTCTCCTCCGGGATCAGCTCCCTCAGATCCGCCAGCACGCCCTTTTCCTGTAACACACGCATTTCGGATAGGGAGACATAGTACATGTCCGCCCCCTGCCCGGATATCAGTTCCGCCATGGCACGGTCCCAATAAGCCTCCTCATTTTCCTCCGGATACTCCAGCACTGCTGGGCAGTCCGGGTTTTTTTGGGAAAAGGAGGCCGCGCCCTCCTTTATGTAGCCCGAAAACCAGCCGCTGCTTAACAGACGCACCGCCCCCTTCTCCGGCTTCTCCGTGCCCAGCCTGCAAATCACCGTCTCCCCGTCCTTGCTGCCCAGAAGCTCCGGCTGGCCCCCCGTCCCTATAATCATCCGTGCCAAATGTGGAGACCGTCTCTCTCCGTCCAGCCCCATCTGCGGATAATATATGCATTCCTCCACAGAACCGGTCCGGATGTCACAGCGCATCAGATTCCCCGAACCGTTCACATAGTACAGGCGTCCGTCCGCTCCGGGCGTCCACAGCCAGGCGTCTGTCAGCTGCCCCTCCTCCAGAAGCGTATAAGCGGCGTTCTTTTCCCTGTCATAGGTTTGCATCATAATACGTGACTGCTCATAGTTTGACCAGGAGAACACGGCGCTGCCATCCGGCAGCTTCATGGCCCACGTAACCCCTGTATAGCCTTCCCCCGGAGTCATGGTCCCCACGCTTTTTCCGTCGGGATCCAGCACAGTGACTTTTGTCCCTTCTCCGAAGCTTGCCTGTCCCGAAATCAGATAATAATATCCCGCCCCGTCCACATAGGCTTCACTATAGATTGCCCCCAGCCCTACACCCAGTTCCCGCAGGGCAGGATACAGATCCGTCACAGACAAAACCTCACCCTCCGGGGTCATATGAACCGCCAGGTAACAGCCCTGCAAAAGAGGCTGGTCCTGCTGTCCCTGGAGGAACAGCACCAATTCCCGCTCCTCTTTCACGTCAAAAGCCGCCATGGCAAACCCTGTCACCCCGTAGTCCTCCGGCGAAGGCAATTCTATGGGCCAGTGCATAACCCCCTGGTCCGTTCCGTCATAGCGGCATGTATAATAGAAATGCTCCCATCCGTCAGCCGTCCTTCGATAGAAGTCCTCCAGGCCATAAACAGTGTTTCCCAGCGTACAATAGGTCACATAACGGTCATCATACGCCTCGTCAAACTCCACATCCAGTCCCCTGACCTCTTCTGTCAGATACAGAGGGTGCATGGACACGGCCCCTATTCCTCCGTTGTGAATCCACCGCTCCCCTGTCCAGTATGTATCCGCATCCACCGTCTGAATGTTGTCACTCTGGCCCGGCGCTTCCTGTTGTCCCTGCCCACAAGCCGCCAGGGACAGCAGGATGACAACAGCCGGCACCGTTAAAGATTTTTTCATCATTCTAACCTCCGTGTCGCAACTGCGCTGCGCCCCAAATCCGAAATAAATATGCCGCATTTGGACTTGCTGTGTAAGTCCTGCATTTGCAGCATTTGCTTTGAACTGGACTTACATGGCAAGTCCCAGAAATTCTTCTCACACTAACTCCCATCTGCCCGCTTGGGCGGGCACTCAAATCAAGATGGTGAAAACCCTTTTTCACACTATTATCCTTTCCCCAAAAGCAACGATATCCGACACATAACAAAGAATTGTACCATGTGTCGGATATTGCACAGTTTTTGCAAGGCTTCAGGGAAGTTATAGTCAACGATATTAGAAATTTCAATGTCGTTGACTATAGCTAAAGCCGTTGATTATGAATTTTCAATTATGGTTAGTGCTATGATCCTCAAAGGTTCCACTTCCTGACCCCAATTGTGCGTCACAGTTGACACACACTTCCACATAGGTGAATGTACCCTTTGTCACGACACACCCCTTTGTTATCCCGCCTGGTGCCGTATATGTGTGATTGTATCCTTCCGTTACCGTTCTTGATGTCTCCAATCTCCTGGTGACATGTGAGCATGTCCCCTCTTCTGCCTCCACCTGCGCCGTAAAACAACAAAACAGCAACCCCACTGCCAGCAAAGACGTTAATATTTTTTTCTTCATTAATGAAATCCCACCCTTTCTTTTTGCTGCATTTCAGTCCAATTATGTGCTGTACAAAAAATAGAAAAGTCTTAGCGTTTGCCAGAATATATTAGAGACTATAACATACTCTCTAATACGTTTACATTCCGATAGAAATATATCATATTATATATTTTTTTACAACAAAATATTATTCGATTTCAGAAACACCAGTACTTCTTTTGCAAAACAGGCTGATCTTTTATTGACCCGCAA
>CAMWSA010000234.1 GCA_947176785.1 uncultured Lachnospiraceae bacterium | reverse complement strand
GACCCAAACCAAGCCTGCTCCCCAACCCAAACGGGAAAAACATCCTCTTACGCCTGCGGCTTCTGTCCCACAGTCTTGAACGCCTCCGCCATACTGGCAATCCCCTGCAGCTCCGAGGGCAGCAAAATCGTTGTAGCCTGCCCATCCGCCACCTTCTCGAAAGCCTCCAGGCTCTTAATCTTCAGCACGGCCTCGTCAGCCCCAGCCTCCTTCAGCAGCCGGATACCCTCTGCATTAGCCTGCTGCACCTTCAGAATGGCCTCCGCCTCACCTTCAGACTCACGGATCATCTTCTCCTTCTGCGCCTCGGCCCGCAGGATCGCGGACTGCTTATCCGCTTCAGCCCGCAGGATTGCGGACTCCTTGGCACCTTCAGCCTCCAGGATCTTGGCCTTCTTCTCACCTTCAGCACGGGTGACAGCCTCACGCCTCTCACGCTCCGCCTTCATCTGCTTCTCCATGGCGTTCTGAATCTCTGCGGGAGGAATGATATTCTTAAGCTCCACACGGTTTACCTTGATGCCCCAGGGATCTGTGGCGATATCCAGGGCCGCACGCATCTTGGTGTTGATGGTTTCACGGCTGGTCAGCGTCTGATCCAGTTCCAGATCACCTATGATATTGCGCAGTGTGGTGGCCGTCAGGTTCTCAATAGCCATCATGGGATTCTCCACGCCATAGGTAAACAGCTTGGGATCTGTGATCTGATAGAACACCACCGTGTCGATCCTCATGGTTACATTATCCTTGGTGATCACAGGCTGGGGCGGAAAATCAGCCACCTGCTCCTTCAGATTCACTCTCCTGGCAACCCGGTCCAGAAAGGGCATTTTCACATGAAAGCCCACAGACCAGGTCCCCTGGTACGCGCCCAGGCGCTCTATTACAAACGCCTGTGCCTGCGGCACGATCTTGATACAGGATACAAAAACACATAAAATCAATACTACTAACACAACTAAAACAACTGCTAAACCCGGCATCTCTTCCTCCTTCTGCCTACTTGGCTTCCGCCACTGTGGCGGCCTGTGGGTTGTTCTGTAACAGCTGCTCACGGGATATATCCCGAACGATCAGCTTGACACCGTTGATGGCCACTATGATTACCACCGCTCCCACAGCAATTTTTTTATGTTCCTCCGCGCTTCTGGCACTCCATTCCTGACCGCCCACCGTCACCTGACCTATGCCCTGCAGGTTGTCAATCTCGCTGATCACGATGGCCTGACGCCCCACCATGCTCTCCACATTGGTCTTCACACGGTCCTTGTTAAAATATTTGACAGCAATGGGTCTGGTAAAGAAAAGCAGCACCAGGGATACAACAATAAAGATTATCGCCTGTAACCAGATCGGCGCTCCTACTACCGCCGCGAAGATGGCAGTCAAAGCCCCGCCTGCAAACCATATGGTCGTCAAACCCATGGTGGCCGCTTCAATCCCGATACAGATAATCAGCAGGACCAGCCAAAAAATAACCTCTTGCATACGCACTCTCCTTTACTGCTCTTTTCTTCCCCTGATTTTTGAGGTTAATAATAATATACTACACTCCGGCCTCCTTCGCAATCCCTTTATGTGGAAAATATGCCGGTGCATATCCATGAAAAAAGCACGATAGAGAAATCCATCGTGCTTTTATATTCGTGAACGGTTAGGTTTTCCATCCTGCACATCACAGGTTATCCGCCTGTGCGGCATGTGACATACAAGAGATGAAGAATCCTGGCGTCCGTCGGTATAGCGCAGCTTTTAATAAAATACATGATTACCGATTACCAGACCGTCGCGGCCATTGTTTCGGCGGAAGTGCGTCAAATCGCCCACATTGGATACGCCGGACAGCGCCTCCTGGGCTGCCAGAATACAGCTTTCCTTGATCTTGCCGGACTCATACACCCTGTTTACCTTGCCGCTCTGTGCCGGGGTAAACTGGCCGGAGGCATAGATGACGCCGTGGATGGTGTTGGGATATGCGCCGCTCCGCACACGGTTCATAACCACCGCGCCCACAGCCAGCTGGCCTTCATAACTCTCGCCGCCGGCCTCACACTGAATCAGCGCCGCCAGCAGCAGCGTGGTATCCGCATCGGTGGTGTATTCGCCGTAATTCTTGTGGCGCTTTGCCTCCTTCTCGGCCGCCTCCCGCTCCTTGATGGCTTCCATGGTCTCACCATAGTCTATCTTGAAATCAATGGTGATATATTCGGAGGACACATAGCCGTCCTCCCCCTCGAAATTGATGCATGCCCAGCCTTCCTCATCGGTGTTCATGACCTCCACAATCTCGTCCTTGGCCAAAACCCCATAAACGCCTGCATCTTTATCTGGCTCTGTGCGGACCTTCAGCCTCTCCGCATCGACGGTGGCCGTGGTGATCCCCACATCCGCAGCCAACTCCATGGCCTCCTCGTCGAACAGCAGATACTCGTCCTTGGCCCATCCCACCAGGTCTCCGGACTGGAGCTTCGTCCAGCCGTCTGCCCGCTCCAGGATGGTGCCGCCGCAGTCCTTGTATATCATTCCTACTTTTTCCGCATCTTCGCTGGCATCTGCCCTGACATTCAGGGCACTCTTCACATTGGCCATCACCAATGTGCATTGTTCCTCTTCCTGCGCCGCTTTCAGGTCAAGGTTTTTTTGAGTAGTGCTGATCAACTCTTCCGCATTCCCCGTGTCGGAATCCAGCAGGGCCGCCATACCCCCACTCATTGAATTCAGGTAATCTGAATTGCCGCCAGCTTCCACGGTCATGCCTGCATTGCCCGCCAATGTACCGATCAGCAGTACCCCGGCCAGGACGGCAGACAGCCTTTTGCCTTTTGCCATTTCCTTTACCTCCAAACAAATTTTGTAATAACATTTCCCATTTCTTAACTAAATTATTACAAGATTGTTAATTTTGTTACAAAGCAAATATAGCAGAATCTGACGGTTTTGTCAACCCCCATTCACAGACCACCCAAACGCAGCCAAAGTGTTAGCATACAAATTACAGTTTTCCGGATTTCTCCATGCAGGCTTCCATGGCGTCCATCACCGCCGCCCGCAGGCCCTTTTCTTCCAATACCTTCACCGCCTGGATTGTGGCACCGCCTGGGGAGCAGACCATGTCTTTTAACTCGCCGGGATGTTTGCCTGTCTGAAGCATCAGCTTTGCGCTGCCCAGCACGGCCTGGGCGGCAAAGGTGTATGCCTGTCCCCTGGGCATACCTGCGGCCACCGCCGCATCGGCCATGGCCTCCAAAAACAGAAACACATAGGCGGGGGAACTGCCGCTGACACCCACCACCGCATCCATCAGGCGCTCCGGCACACTCTCAGCCACCCCAAAGCTGCGCAGCAGCGCCAGAACCTCCTCCGTCTCCTCCGGGTTCACCAGATCGCCTGCGCATACACCGGTACAGCCCTCCAGCACCAGCGCCGGAGTGTTTGGCATACAGCGCACAAGCTTTCTTTCCCCCCCAAACAACCCGGCGATCTCCCGCAGGGTCTTGCCTGCAGCAACGCTTACAATCAGGGCATGGGAAGGCACGGTTTCACGAATCTCCCCGATCACCTCCGGGAAAAACTGAGGTTTCACCGCCAGGAACAGGATGTCCGCCTGCTCCGCCACCTCCGTGTTGGATGGATAAGTGATGATACCGTACTGCTCCGCCACCCGCCTGCAGGTGGCAGCCGTGCGGGCGGAGCCGATGATGTTCTCCGGGCTGGCCACCCCCTTTTGCAGCATGCCGCCAATCATTGCCGTCGCCATATTCCCCAGGCCAATAAAGCCGATCTTCTTACTTGTCTGCATATGATACCCCATCCTTTCCGATTTTGAGTCCCGCATCTTCCCTTCCGGTCCCTTCTATGACAGTTCACCTTCTGTCCATGGCAGGGCCGGTCATCGCCCCGGGCGCTGTTCAGGAAGATGCTGTTTCCGGTTCTGTCTCTTCCCTCCCCCGATACCTTTTCCGGCATAACAAATTTCTGTCCATAAGGAGGCCGGGCCGGATTATGCGTTTCGCTGCCTGTGTGCTTCATAGACCAGCAGAGAGGCCGCTATGGCCGCATTCAGGGATTCCACCTGTCCCTCCATGGGGATTTTCAGATAAAAGTCCGCCAGGTCCGCAGTCTCTCTGTGCAGCCCGTTTCCCTCATTACCGATCAGAAAAGCCGTACCCTCCGCAAAGGAAAAGCTGCTGTAGTAGTTTTGCCCCTGCAAATGAGCCGCATAGACTCGGATGCCTTTTTCCCGCAAGGCCCGGATGGTCTCCCCCAGGTACTCCACATAGAGGAAGGGAACCCGGTAAATGGAACCCATAGTGGCTCTGATGGTCTTGGGATTATAAATATCAGCTGTTTTTTTTGACATGATAACGCCTGTTATTCCCGCTCCCTCCCCTGTCCGGAGGATGGTTCCCAGGTTTCCCGGATCCTGCAAATCCTCCAACAGCACCAGCAGCGGACGATCCTCCCGCAAAAGCTGCTGCAGTTCATAGACAGGTCTTTTCAGCACTGTCAGAATTCCCTGGGGAGTACGGGTGTCTGACATGCGGTCAAAAACCTCCTCCGCGACCAACTCGTACCCTGTCTCTTTCAGCTTTTCTTCTATATAAACAGCTGCCCTCTGCTGTCGTTCTCTCAGGCTCTGCAAAAAAGCCTCTGTCAGGTATACCTCCTGGATCAGTTCCCGGGGCGCTTCTTCATACATCTTCAACCCCTCGGCCAGAAATATGCCATCCTGCCTGCGCGCTTTCGCCCTGGTCTGCCATTGCACAAGCTGTTTTACCTTCTGGTTGGATGTGCTTGTAATCATTGCCTTTTCTCCCATATGTTTTCTTGTAAACTCCCTTTTCTGAAAAGTGTTCTCAGTGCAGGAAGTGATCTGGTTCATATCAAACAGCCAATAGTCTTCTTTGTGTAATGCAAACCTGTTGTCCGTGCAGGCACGTTTGTCAGGCTATTTGCCCCAGGAATAAAACAGCTGCTATACGGGCCTTTGCGGCGGTATAACAGCTGTGTGCCGTCCATATACTTATAGAAGTCTTGAGATCTCATACTGATAGGGATCAATGCCCTTCTGCATGTTCAGAGCCTCCTCAATATCGAAATCCACAAACTCGCCGTGGCGATACCCCACCACTCTGTTGGTCTTACCCTGCAGCAGGATATCCACCGCATGGGCACCCATGATAGAGGCATAGTAACGGTCCTTACAGGTGGGATTGCCGCCCCGCTGCATGTAGCCCAGAACCGTGGCGCGGGTCTCTATGCCCGTGGCCGCCTCGATACGCCTTGCCATGGAGTTGGAATGTCCGATCCCCTCCGCATTGATAATCAGGTGATGGATTTTTCCCTTCTTACGGCTGGCAATAATGTTGTTGATGATGGCCTGCTCATTGTAGTCATATTTCTCGGGAAGCAGAATGTCCTCTGCGCCGTTGGCAATACCGCACCACAGGGCAATGTATCCCGCATTGCGGCCCATAACCTCAATGATACTGCAGCGCTCATGGGATGAGGACGTATCCTTAACCTTGTCGATGGCCTGCATGGCAGTGTTGATGGCAGTGTCAAACCCGATGGTATAGTCCGTACAGGCGATATCCAGATCAATGGTGCCGGGCAGGCCCACGGTGTTGATGCCCAGGCGGGCCAGCTTCTGCGCGCCCCGATAGGAGCCGTCACCGCCGATGACCACAATGCCGTCTATCCCATGCTTTCTGCAGATCTCCGCTCCCTTCTGCTGCCCCTCCGGCGTCTTAAACTCCATACAGCGGGCAGTACCCAATATAGTGCCGCCTCTCTGAATGATATCCGACACATCCTTGGCCTGCATCTCTATAATCTCTTCGTTTAACAGGCCATTATAGCCCTTCTTGATTCCCTTAACCTTAAGTCCCCTCGCAATCGCTGTACGCACCACTGCACGAATGGCCGCATTCATTCCGGGGGCATCTCCGCCGCTGGTCAACACGCCAATTGTCTTCAATTCCTTCTCCATGATGCTTTCTCCTCCTATTTATAGTTCCGCATGTTCCCTTCTAGCACACAATCCCGTGATGGACATCTGACCGCTTCAGGCGTCCAGATATCCATCAGTGCGCTTTCCGGGAACATGCTGATTTATAGTTCCGCATGTTCCCTTCTAGCACACAATCCCGTGATGGACATCTGAC